>NZ_JAAAHR010000350.1:0-2110 GCF_009908215.1 Nonomuraea sp. K271
TGTGCTCTAGGACGACCACGGGGATCTGCCTGCGGCTCCTGGCCTCGTAGGTGTGGTAGACCGGCGCGAGCTCGGTCATCATGCGCCAGAGCCGCTCCCGTTCCGGCCCTTCGGCGGTACGCGCGCGGGCTTTGAAGCGCTCGCCGAGGATCTGCACGCCGACCTCCGGGTTGGCCACGATGTTGAGGTACCACGCGGGATGCGTCTGCGTGACGGCCGAGCCGGACGCGACCAGGATGTAGCGGCCGTCGTCTTCCCCGAAGAACAGCCCCGTGCGCAGCCACCGGCCCGACTTTCTGCCCTTGACGGTGAGGACGAGGTTGGTCATCCCTCCTTCCAGGTAACCGTCACGGCCGTCCGTGGCCAGATAGCGGTGGACATGCTCGGCGACCGAGCGGTCGGGGCTGTCAGCGGCGTCGTCCCACATCACTGGTCTCCCGTCGTGATGCCCTGGGCGAACCCCGCATGGACCGCGAGCTCACGCCCTGATGCCTCGCTGCCGACGGCACTACTCGACGTCATGGATCTGACCTTTCGGTTCTTCGTTCATGGGCGGGGCAGCGGTGGAAGCGGGGCCTGCCTCAGTGCGCGCTGCTGAGGCCCTGGGCGAACCCTCCGTCGACAGGGAACTCGACGTTGGTGGTGAAGGTCGCGTCGGCGGCCAGGAAGAGCGCGGCCGCGGCGACCTCCTCGACGGTGCCGTTGCGCTTGAGCGGGGTGGTCTCGCTGCCCTGCTGTTCGAACTCGCGGCGTTCTTTCTCGGTCAGCCCCGCGACACCCATGGTCGGGGTCTTGATGTAGCCGGGGGCTACGGCGTTGACGCGGATCTTGCGAGGCAGGAACTCGGCCGCGAGGACGTGGGAGATCGCTCGTACCGCCTCTTTGGAGCCGGAGTAGGCGCTCAGGCCGGGGAAGATCAGATCGTTGGCTACGGTGGTGAAGACGATCGCCCCGCCCTCGTTGATCAGCGGCGACAGGCTCTGCACCGTGAAGAAGGCGCCCTTGGCGTTCACGGCGAAGTGCCGGTCCCAGGAGTCCTCGGTGACCTCCTCAAGCGTCTGAACCTCGGCGATGCCGTGGTTGACGAACAGGTAGTCGATCCGGCCGAGCCTGTCCCGCACGGTGTCGGCGAGGGCTCGGATGTCGGCCATGCTCCCCGCGTCGGAGCGTACAACGTGCGCGGAGTGCGGCTTCAGCGCGGTACGCGCATCCTCGATGGTCGTCTCATTGCGGCCCGTGAGGACGACCTCGGCCCCGCCGTGCAAGAGCGCTTCGACGATAGCGCGGCCCATTCCGTGGGTGCCGCCTGTGACGACGGCCTTCTTGCCTGCGAACTTGTTCATCATTGACTCCTAAAGGTGTGTGGTGCGCCGGCTCCGACCGGTGCACCACAGAGAGTGCGGGCCTGGGGTCGCGGTTTTCTGTCGGTCTGCTTGCGGTGCGCTGACACGCCGGCGGACGACCGCGTGGCCGTACGGTGAGTTCATGCGTTTCGGGGTGTTGGGTCCTCTGACCGTCTGGTCGGCGGACGGTGAAGTCGTGGCGGTGCCGGAGTCGAAGGTGCGCTCACTGCTCGCTGCGCTGCTGACGGCTCCGGGGCAGGTGGTCTCCGCTGATCGGCTCGTGGACGAACTGTGGGGAGAGGCGCCGCCGGCGAATCCCACGGGTGCCCTGCAGACCTTGGTGTCGCGGCTGCGGCGGGTGCTTGGCCGTGCCGGGGGCCAGGGCGTGCTGGCGCACCGGGCCCTCGGCTACGTCCTCGACGTGGCGGACGACGCCATGGACGCAGGTCGGTTCACCGCACTCACCACCCGGGCCCGTACCGCCACGGACGCCCGTGAGCGCGCCGAGCTGCTCACCGAGGCGCTGGCGTTGTGGCGAGGCCCCGCCTTCGCCGACTTCGTCGACGAGGAGTTCGCGCGCCCGGCTGTCACGCGCTTGGAGGAGCAGCGCCTGCTGGCCCTGGAGGAACAGGCCGAGGCCCGCCTGGAGCTGGGCGAGCACGGTCTTCTCGCCGGGGAGCTCGGCGACCTGATCCGCCGCCACCCGCTCCGGGAGCGGCTGCGTGCGGCCCATATGCGAGCCCTGTACGGCGCGGGCCGGGCGAGCG
>NZ_JAAAHR010000351.1:0-2074 GCF_009908215.1 Nonomuraea sp. K271
GCGGGGCGGCAGTTCGCTGCCTCTCACGTGTGTGCAGAGCCACTCGACCAGGGGCCCGAAGTCGCGCCACGTGCGTGCCACCCGCTCGCGCACCTTCGGCGTGTGCACCCACGGCTCCGGCTCGAAGCGCATCCCCGCGTGCAGCGACCTGTGCCGCAGCAGGTCGCTGCGGGGATGGCCGGCGTCGAACCCGCGCGGCCTGGTCTTGAGGCGTTCGCCGTGCAGCGCGTAACCGGCCGCCTCCAGCGACCCGGTGATGGCCTCCAGCGGCTTGCCCGACAGGTCATCGTCGACGGCCGCGCGGTAGCGGGCGACCTGGTCGGGGGCCTTCGTGTAGACGCCGCCCGCGGTGAACAGCCCGGCCGCGCTCAGCTCCACGTAGAGCCCGATGCCCGGCATCAGGTCCACGAACGCGCCCTGATGAGTCTTGTACGGCGACTTGTCCTTGGCGAAGCGCACGTCGCGGTGGGGCCGGAAAAGCTGCGCCGAACCGAACTCCGCGGCCAGCTCGTCGGCGAGCGCGAGCATCGGCTCGCGTACGGCCTCCTCGTAAAGCTGTTTGTGCCGGCCGAAGTAGGTCTTCGAGTTGTCCGCCTCCAGCCCCTCGTAGAACAGGAACGCCTCGTCGGGAAAGCCCGTGAACCCCATGCGGACAAGCCTGCCACGCCGCGCGGGCGCTCCGGGTCACCGCCTCATGTACTTCCTGCCGGGGAGCGGGCTCCGGTCGCCGTACAGGTCGGAGACCGTGACGAACGTGAACCCCTTTCGCTCCAGCGCGTCGAGCAGGGCGGGCACGGCCTTGACGGTGGTGCGGTGGATGTCGTGCATCAGGATGATCGACCCTGGCCGGGCCCGCCAGGCCCTCCTGGCCACGATCTCGGGTTCGCGGTCCCGCCAGTCGAAGGTGTCGACGTTCCACAGAATCTGCGCCATGCCCGCGCGGCGGGCCTCGGCCGCGACGCGCTTGTCCGTCAGCCCGTACGGCGGCCGCATCACCCGCATCGTGACCCCGGTGAGCCGGCGCACGAGGCGGCCGGTGTGCCGCAGCTCCCGGTGGAGCTCCTTGCGCCTCAGCTCCGACAGTGCCGGATGGCTCCACGAGTGGTTGCCGAGCTCGTGCCCGTCGGCCACGATGCGCTGCAGGGTCCGCCCGCCGTCCGCGGCCACCATCTCCCCGACCACGAAGAACGTCGCCTTCGCGTCGCGCTCGCTCAGCAGGTCGAGCAGTCGTCCGGTGTGCCGGCCGGGCCCGTCGTCGAAGGTCAGGGCCACGCACTTCTCCCGCCCGCAGTCGACGTGGCGCGGCCAGCCGGGCTGCAGCCGGGCCAGCCGCCTGGCCAGGACGTCGGGATCGATCGGCGGCGGCTGCAGGGGCACGATCGGAGGCTCGGGGAGTTCGGTGCGTACCACCTGGGTGGCGAAGCTCACCAGAGCCAGCAGAGCCAGCGGCAGAGCCCACCCGCGCATGCGTCCCCCCCGAAACACCGCGTACGGGGGGCTACGGATAGTCCTGGGCCGGTTTCCCCCGCAGTTCCCTGACCAGGTCGTCCCACCAGGGTGGGATATCGGCCTGCAGTTCCTTGAAGCGACGCGCCACGCGCATGGCACATCCGGCCGGATCCGTATCCGGATGCCGACGTTTCGCCGGTCCTTCCTGCCAGTGGTAAAAGCCATCCCGATAGCGCACGACCAGGCCTATCCACACCGAGATGGTCGCATCGTCGCCCACGTCGTACGCGCTGGTGATGCCCAGACCGTGGAGCTCCGCCTGGAGTTTCTCCGTCGCCGCTCGGGCCTCACTCACCCGCCACCCCCTGCCGACGTTCCGTACACACCAGTGATGTACCCAGACAACGGGTGTCAGCCGCCCATAAGGGACTTCTCCGTCATTGGTCGGGTGTCTCGCGGGGTTCGGCGACCACCATGACGAATCTGAGCTGCTCCTTGCCGTTGTTCGCGTAGCGATGGGGCCGGTCGGCGGTGAAGAGCACCGCGTCGTCCTTGCCGATGGTGTGGCTCCTGCCGTAGACGCTGATCGTCAGCTCGCCGTCGAGCACGGTGAGCATCTCACGGG
>NZ_JAAAHR010000352.1:0-2048 GCF_009908215.1 Nonomuraea sp. K271
CGGACGGCCTGGGCGCAGGCGGTGGCGGCGAGGGCGGCTGCGAGCGCGCCCGCCGTGTGGAGGCGGCCGCGCAGGAAGCGCGCCAGTGAGGGCACGTCGTGCACCGCCCCCGAGGCGATGGCCTGCTCGGCGCCGCCCGAGTGGGCGTGGCCGCCGGCGGGGAGACGGGAGTCGGTGAGGAGGAGCAGGGCGGGGTGCATCAGAACAGGAAGTAGCGCTGGGCCATCGGCAGGCGGGTGGCCGGGGCGGGCTCGATGAGCTCCCCGTCGACGCGGACCTCGAACGTGTCGGGCGCCACCTCGATCCTGGGCAGGGCGTCGTTGAGCGGCATCGCGGACTTGCCGCGCGACCGTACGTCCTGGACGGGGGCCAGGCGGCGGCGTACGGCGAGGCGGTCGGCGAGGCCCGCGTCCAGGGCCGGGGGCGCGACGAAGTGCAGCGAGGTGGCGGCGGCCGTGACCGGGGACGCGCCGAACATGGGGCGGGGCAGCACCGGCTGGGGCGTCGGGATGGAGGCGTTGGCGTCGCCCATCTGGGCCCACGCGACCACGCCGCCCTTCAGCACGAGGTCGGGCTTGACCCCGAAGAACGCGGGGCTCCACACCACGAGGTCGGCGAGCTTGCCGGGCTCGACGGAGCCGAGCTCCGCGTCCAGCCCATGGGCGATAGCCGGACATATCGTATATTTCGCGATGTAGCGCTGAGCGCGCAGATTGTCCGCGGGCCCTCCGCCGAGCGAACCCCGCCGCCCCTTCATCACGTGCGCCGTCTGCCACGTACGGATGATCGTCTCCCCGATCCGCCCCATCGCCTGCGAGTCGGAGCCGATCATCGAGATAGCCCCGAGGTCGTGCAGCACGTCCTCGGCCGCCATCGTCGAGGGCCTGATGCGCGACTCGGCGAAGGCCAGGTCCTCGGGAATGGCCGGGTTGAGATGGTGGCAGACCATCAGCATGTCGAGATGCTCGTCGAGCGTGTTGGCGGTGTGCGGCCGGGTGGGGTTGGTGGAGGACGGCAGGATGTTGGGCCGGCCGGCCACGCGGATGATGTCGGGCGCGTGCCCGCCGCCCGCCCCTTCCGTGTGGTACGCGTGGATCGTCCGGTCGCCGATGGCCTCCAGCGTCGACTCGACGAACCCGGCCTCGTTCAGCGTGTCGGTGTGCAGCGTCACCTGCACGCCCGCCGCCTCGGCCACGCGCAGGCAGGCGTCGATGGCCGCGGGCGTCGAGCCCCAGTCCTCGTGCAGCTTGAAGCCGGAGGCCCCGGCGGCGAGCTGCTCGCGCAGCCCCTCCGCGCTGACCGTGTTGCCCTTGCCGAGCAGTGCGAAGTTCAGCGGGTACGCGTCGAGCGACTCCAGCATCCGGCCGAGGTACCAGGTGCCGGTGACGGTCGTCGCCTTGGTGCCCTCGACGGGTCCCGTGCCGCCCCCGACGATCGTGGTGACGCCGGACCCGATGGCCTCGTCGAGCAGTTGCGGGCAGATGAGGTGCACGTGGGAGTCGACGGCCCCGGCGGTGAGGATCTTGCCGTTGCCCGCCAGCACCTCCGTGGACGGCCCGATGACCAGGTCGACGCCGTCCATCGTGTCGGGGTTGCCGGCCTTGCCGATGGCGAGAACCCGGCCGTCGCGGACGCCGACGTCGGCCTTCACCACGCCCCAGTGGTCGAGGATGAGCGCACCGGTGATGACGAGGTCGGCCGCGCCCTCCGCGCGGGTGGCCCGCGCCTGGCCCATCGACTCGCGGATGACCTTGCCGCCGCCGAAGACGGCCTCGTCGCCGGCTCCCGACGGGCCCATCGCGCGGTCCTCGGTGACCTCGATGAACAGGTCGGTGTCGGCCAGCCGGACCCGGTCGCCGGTGGTCGGCCCGTACAGTGCCGCGTAACGCGCACGCGAGACGTCAGCCATCGAGCGGCCCCGCCCACTCCGGCCGCAGGCCCGGCACCACCCGCCCGCCCCTTCCGTGTGGTACGCGTGGATCGTCCGGTCGCCGATGGCCTCCAGCGTCGACTCGACGAACCCGGCCTCGTTCAGCGTGTCGGTGTGC
>NZ_JAAAHR010000353.1:0-2038 GCF_009908215.1 Nonomuraea sp. K271
GGCTCTTCGAAGTCAGTCGGGGTTGGGCCATCCACGGCTTCTCGGAGTCAACCGCGCACCGGTCTTCCGACCTCGATTGGGGACGAAACCCCATGCAGCCGATCCGTCGGCTCAAGTCCGCGGGATGAGCAGTTCACGAAGCGGATCGCCACCGTCGATGAAAAGCCGGGCCTCTGCCGTGGTCGCTGCGGCGATGCGCTGGAGCACCCGCTGACCAACCTCGGGATGTCGCCCGTCGAGGGCTCCAACGCGAACGGCGAACACGATGTCGTACGGCTCTTCGTGAGCCTGCAGGACGAAGTCTTCGCCCGCGACCTGGCGGACGCTCATGCGGCCGGACGTGATTTCGTCTATCGCGGCGGCTTCTGCCTGGGCGATGGCGGCAGCGGATCTGTCGATGGCCAGCATGTGGCCGGTGGTGAGTCGGGCTGCGACCGCTCGTGCGGCGGCCCCGGGCCCGCACCCGATTTCGAGGACACGCGAGTGCGGCTGAAGGGGAAGCGCATTCACGACCGCAGCGAGGCGGGGTGACAGACGTGTCGGCATGAGCGGAAGACTAAATGACGGCCGGCCTGTGCGGGTTCTTCGAATTCAGGCTCGGTTGAGGTGTCCGCGTCCGCGTCGGGTGGTGGCACAGCGGGTGCGCAGACGCTGGTTTTCGGGGTTGCGGAAGCCGTAGGCGTCGCGTGCGGTGGTCTTGATGACGCGGTTGGTGCCTTCCGAGCCGGCGTTGGTGATGCCGGTGCGGGTAAAGGCGAGGATTTCCGGCCACCAGGTGTCGATTGTGGTGGCCAGGCGTTCAAGTTCGGGCAGGCCGGAGGCGGCGCAGCGGTCGTAGAAGCGAAACAGCCGATCGGCGATGACGCTCCGGTCGGGGTGGGTGCGGGCCAAGGCGAGCAGATCCAGCAGGTCTTCCTTGGCGTTCCACGCGGCCAGGATCGGCCTGCCCAGCCGCACGGGCAGAGCTGGCAGGTCATCGACCATCGGATCCAGTTGGGAGCCGTGCATCCGGGCCGCGGAGCGAGTGAGCCGGTTGCGCAGCTCCCACTCGCGGTTGCCCTTGCGGCCGCGCCGCCCACGGATCTGCACAGTGACGCGGCGGCGGACCTCCGTGAGCGCCTGGTTGGCCAGTTGCACGACGTGGAAGTGGTCGACCACCAGCGTGGCGTGCGGCAACACGGCGCGTACGGCGGACTTGAAGATGGTGCACATATCGATCGCGACGAAGGCCACCTGCCGCCGCCAAGAGGCGTCACGTTCGTTAAGCCAGCCGGTGACAGCGGCGATGGTGCGGCCCTCTACCTGACCGAGCAGACCCTGCTCACCGGACAGGTCCACGAAGCCGGTATGCCAGCGATCCACCGCCGTCGTCCAGGTGCCGGTGGCCTCCTCCAGCACCCAGCGAGCACGGCCCCGGCGGACCTCGTCGATACCCAGCACGGTGACCGTTTCGGGCTGGGCGGGCAGCACCCGGCGGGCATGCTCGGTGAACGCCGCTGACACGATCGGCCAGGACACCCCGTGATCCCGCGCCGACTGGATCACCGTTCGCCCGCCATCTCCCACGGCGGCACCAGTGGCCTGGCGTAATCGCACCGTCAGCCGCGACCGCGCGGGGATCTGCGGCACCTGCTCGGTGAACGTCTGACGCGGGCAGGACGCCTGATCACAGCACCAGCGACGCTTACGCCGGCGCAACCCACACCGCCGGCCTGCCACCGGTAGATCCCGCGGCCGGGTGGTCACCCATTCCTTCATCCGGACCGCGGCAACCCGCACTGCGGGCAGCATCTGGCCCGCTCATCCGCGGTGGCCAGGTGCACCACCGGCCCCTCCTGCGATCCCTCACCTGCGGCGACGACCTTCGTGACGGCCACCCCGTCCAGACCGAGCAGCAGCGTCGTATCGTTGACCATGCTCGTGGCTTCTCTATGTGATCTTCTTGCCTCGACAACAAGAAGAATCACCGGGAGTCACGAGCCCTCTCAAGCCCTCTGCGCCCGGCGAGACCTCAAACCCCGATCAAGTTCGAAGAGCC
>NZ_JAAAHR010000354.1:0-1980 GCF_009908215.1 Nonomuraea sp. K271
GCTGGCCGGCGTGTTCTACCGGCGCCTGGTGTCCGGGTCGCTGACGCAGGTGGGCGACGAGCGTCAGCTGCACTTCTTCGACGCGTTCGAGCTGGTGTTCAAGGACCTGGAGCGGGAGTTCCTGCCCGGCCGGGACGAGTTCGCCCGCGATCAGCCGCAGCAGAGTGGTCTTGCCCGCGCCGTTCGGCCCGACGAGCGCCGCCTTGGCGCCGTCGCCCACCTTGAACGACACGTCCTGCAGCAGCGGCCGCCCGTCAGGCAGCAGGTAGGTCAGCCCGCTCACCTCGATGTGCCCCACCCGAACCTCCACTCGATCGTCGTTCTACAACTAGACCACCGATCTAGTATCTCGTACAACGTATTATCTCTGCGTGGACACCGTGTGGTCGCGCCCCGCGAAGGCGCCCAGGCAGACGCTCACCCTCGACCGGATCGTGGCCGAGGCGGTGGCGCTGCTCGACGAGGAAGGCGTCGGCCGGCTGACCATGCGCCGCCTGGCCGAGCGGCTCGACACCGGCTCCACCACCCTCTACTGGCACGTCAAGACCAAGGACGACGTCCTCGACCTGGCGCTTGACGCCGTATTCCACGAGGTGCCGCTGCCCGGCCGCGAAGCCGGCTGGCGGGCGGCGGCGCGCGACCTGATGAGCGGCTGGCGGGCCGCGCTGCTGCGCCACCCCTGGTCGGCCACCATGCTCGACCGCCCGCTCATGGGCCCGAACGCGCTGGAGCGCACCGAATTCCTGTACGAGACGCTGGCGGGGGCGGGCTTCCCCGCCCCCAAGACCGCCGCCTACAGCCTGGCCAACTACGTCATGGGCTCGGTCATCATGCAGGTCACATGGCAGCAGCGCGATCCGGGCGGCACCGGCGCGTTCCTGCAGGAGCGCGCGGACCTCTACCCGTCCCTCGCCGAGCACGGTCTCGACTTCCCCGGCGGGCGGACCGGCTGGGACACCACCTTCACCGAAGGCCTCGCCTTCCTCCTCGATGGGATGGAGCAGGCCGAGCAGGCCCACCGCACCGGCCCCGGCTGAGCCTGCCCGCTTCGCTGACGTCCGGCTCAAATCGGCCGCGCCGTACGCCCCCTCGCCGAGCCGTTGCTTACGCCAAGCGCCACTGGCTCCTTTGCGGCAAGCTATCGGCGCCGTACGCCCCCTGCCGAACCGTTCCTTTACGGCAAGCCACCGGCACCGCACGCGCCGCCCCCAGTGACCGTCTGTCCTGGCCGGTCGTGAAGGCCAACGGGCTGCTCGCCGTGACGACGCGCCAAGCCGGCCGTGTGCCGTGGCGACATGTCACCCGTGTCGGGGCCACGTGTGCCGGTGGCGAAGGCCGCTGAGATCGGGTCGGCTCAGCTTGCGAAATCGAGCCTGTCGGCCGCGGCGCCGTTGTGCCGCGCGCTTGATGCGGCGGCGCCCTGCGCGGGGGCGGATTGCGTCACTTCCACCTGGCCGGCTGCCGATCGCGCCGAGCCGGACTGCGGCGCGGTGGACCTCACCGTGCCTTTGCGCTGAGCCGGTGCGGAACGCGCGGCCGTCGAAGAACCGGAAGCGGACCCGGTGGCGACGGCTTCAACGGATCGGGCGACGACGGACCGGGCGGTGGTGAGCCGAGTGGCGCGGGAGGTCCGGGTAGCGGCACGCTGGGCAGACCGCGCATCGGGCCGGGTGGTGGCGAGCCGGGTGGTCCGGGCATCGGGCCGGTTGGCTACGGGCGGGGTTCTGCGAGAGCCGGGCCTGACGACGGCGGACTTCATGGGCCGAACAGCCGGGGACCGAAAGGCGGCGAGCCCGACACTGAACCCGACACTGAGCCCGACACTGCCGAGCCGAGAGGCGGAGACTCGAACAGCGGCGGCGGAACGGGCAACGGCCGGACGAACCTTGGCGGGCCGCGCAACGGCGGGTCGGACAGCGGCAGGGCGAGCGGTGGCGGGTCGGACAGCGGCGGGGCGAGCGGTGGCCGGACGAACAGCGG
>NZ_JAAAHR010000355.1:0-1976 GCF_009908215.1 Nonomuraea sp. K271
CGGGTAGCGGTGGCGGGTAGCGGTGGCGGGCGGCGGTGACGTCCGTTTGTTCAGGAACATTCCCCCTTTCGGTGGTGGCCGGTTGGTATGGAGGGGAAGGCCAGGCATGCTCGATCACGATCCGCCTTTTCGTCTGGTGCGCCGCCGGGGGGGGTTATCTGGCGCTGGAGGATTTGGGCCTTATCGGTGACGGCACGACGGCGGCGCTGGTGGGTGTGGACGGCTCTATCTCGTGGTTGTGTCTGCCCCGTTTTGACAGCGACCCGCTGTTGTGTGGTCTGCTGGATGATGAGCGTGGTGGCCACTTCGTGTTGACCGTGGACGGTTTGCGTGAGGCGCGGCAGTTCTATGTGCCGGACACCGCGGTGCTGGTGACCGAGTTGCGCGGCCCGACCGGCCTGGTTCGGATCACTGATGCGCTGGTCCTGCGTGCGGGCGCTGACTTGAGCGACGACGCGGGTGGTGGCCGGTGTGAGTTGGTGCGGTCCGCCGTGGTTCGGTCCGGGACCGTGCGGTTGCGGGCGGAATTGGAGCCGTATGGTGGTGGGCAGGCGCGGGCTCTTTACGACGGTTTGGAGGTGCGCGCTTCCCGGCGGCCCGACTTGCGGCTGCATCTGCGGTCCAATCGTCCGCTGACCGGCTTGCGTGCCGTGCACGACCTTCAGGAGGGCGATCGTCTGGATCTGGTGCTGTCGTGGGGCCGCATCCACCGTCATCATCGGTTCGATCCCGAGGCGATGGTGCGGCAGACCATCGAGGCCTGGCGGCGCTGGATGCGTAAGTGCCGTTATCGGGGCCCGCAGGAGGCGCTGGTCCGACGTTCGGTGATCACTTTGAAGCTGTGTGATGACTGGGACAACGGTTCGCTTGTCGCGGCGCCTACGTCTTCCTTGCCCGCGCCGATCGGCGGGGTGCGCAATTGGGATTATCGCTACACCTGGGTCCGTGACGCGGCTTACTCGGTGTTCGCGCTGCGCCGTGTCGGTTTTGAGGAGGAGGCTGACGCCTTCCTCGGCTGGGTTCTCGATGCTTTTGAGCAGAGTCGTCATCCGCGTGTCATGTACACCCTTGACGGGCGTCCGGTACCGGAGGAGATCCACGATCCGGGCTTGGAGGGTTACCGTCGCTCGGCGCCGGTGCGATGGGGCAACGGCGCCGCCGATCAGCGCCAGCATGATGTCTACGGTGAGGTGCTGGACTGCGCCGACCAGTGGCTGCTTCCTGGGCGTGAGCTCCAGCCGGCGCTGTGGTCCGGTCTGGCGGAGCTGGCCGGGGCCGCCGCGCATTGGTGGCGGCAGCCGGATCAGGGCATCTGGGAGGTGCGTAGTGAGGGCCGGGTCTTCACCTACTCGGTGGGGATGTGTCAGGTGGCTCTGAACAGGGCCTCGGCCATCGGCGAGCGGCTCGGTCTGTCCGGGCCGATCGCCGCCTGGCGGGCCACCGGCGAGAAACTCCGCCGGCTTATCCTGGAACAGGCCTGGAACGAGGACGAGCAGTGTCTGAGCGAGCACCTCGACGGCAGCGGCGGCCTGGATGCCAGCCTGCTCGCGCTGCCGCTGCGCAAGGTCATCCCCGCCGACCACCCACGCATGGCCGCCACGACGGCGGCCATCGCCGAACGTCTGTCGGCCGGTGACGGCCTGCTCTACCGCTATCTGCACGAGCACTCGCCCGATGGCCTGGCCGGCGACGAGGGCGCCTTCGTGTTGTGCGGTTTCTGGCTGGTCGACAACCTGGTCCTGCAGGGCCATCGGGACCGGGCCGAGGAGTTGTATGCGATGTTGTGCGCCCGCGCCAACCCGGTCGGGCTGATGCCCGAGCAGATCGACCCGTCCACCGGAGCGTTCATGGGCAACTTCCCGCAAGCGTTCAGCCACATCGGGATCATCGCCAGCGGCGTCAACCTCGCACGAGCGAAAGCAGGCACCACGGCATGATCGACCGACTCGTCATCCTCGGCGCCACCGGCGACCTCA
>NZ_JAAAHR010000356.1:0-1959 GCF_009908215.1 Nonomuraea sp. K271
TATCTAAACGGCATTGTTGCGCCACGCGCACGGAGAGGAGCGGTCTGTGAGGTAGGAGAGGACCGTATCGCTGTGCTGCTGCACGGAAGATGAAGGATTGGTGGCCCTTCGGCGTCGTCCTGCGGGGGGAGGCGTCAAACCACCCCGAGGTGCGTTAGCTGAAGACTGTCGTGCTGAGCGTCGGGGAAAAGGCGGGGGTGAGACTCCGTCAGGTGGGGACCGGGAAGACGAACGCGAGTGAACCACCGCTGAAGCGCTGAGAGTAGGAAATGGCATCGAAACCGGGGTCTCAATGCAATCCCGGGATGAGCCTGGCGGGAGCCCGCCGACTGGCCAGGCGGTGTCCGGCGTGCAGGTGGCGTGAGCCCGGTCTGCGGCTTTCGTGTGGAACGTGGGAAGGCGTGCGCCGACACGGCCCGACCCTGGGTTGAAAGGGGTGGGCGAGAGGGAGCGCACCGACCGGCGGAAACCGGGAGGTGCTGAGTACCGTCGCGGCGCGCGCCGGCGGACCGGCCCGTAGTAGCGATGAAGCCCTGGTAATCGGGGTGGAGCCAAGGGGCCGGCTCATCTGGAGATGTTCGTTCGAGCAACCGGAAGTGCTCCGGGAGGAGACGGGTGAGCATGTCGGGTCCGGGCGGGAAACCGTTCGACATACCCAAGCGCCTGGTGTGGAAGGCGTGGAAGCAGGTCAAGGCGAACAAGGGTGCCGCCGGGGTGGATGGGCAGTCCATCGAGGCGTTCGAGGTCGATCTGAGGGACAACCTCTACAAGATCTGGAATCGGATGTCGTCGGGGACCTACTTTCCCCCGCCGGTGAAGGCGGTGGAGATCCCCAAGCCGGGCGGGACGCGCGTGTTGGGCGTGCCGACCGTGGCCGATCGGGTGGCGCAGACCGTGGCCGCGCTGGCGCTGGAGCCTCGGACCGAGTCGATCTTCCATGACGACTCGTTCGGCTACCGGCCCGGGCGTGGGGCGCTGGATGCGGTGGCCCGATGCCGCCGACGCTGCTGGGAGAAGGACTGGGTCATCGACCTGGATGTCCGCAAATTCTTCGACAGCGTGCCATGGGATCTGATGATCAAGGCGGTGGCGGTCAACACCACGCATCAGCAGCGGTGGATCGTGCTGTATGTGCGCCGGTGGCTGGCCGCGCCGATCCTCACCACCGAGGGCAGGCTCGCGGAACGGGACCGGGGAACCCCGCAGGGTTCGGCGATTTCCCCCGTCCTGGCGAACCTGTTCATGCATTATGCGTTCGACTCCTGGCTGGAACGCGAGTTCCCGGCCGTGGAGTTCGAGCGGTTCGCTGACGACGCGGTGGTGCACTGCGCGACCGAGCGGCGGGCACGAGAAGTGCTGGCCGCGCTGGAGACGCGCATGGAGCAGGTCGGGCTGGAACTCCACCCGGCCAAGACGAAGATCGTGTACTGCAGGGACCGTAACCGCCGTCTCGATCATGAGGAGACGGCGTTCACGTTCCTGGGCTACACCTTCCGGGCCAGGAAAGCCCCGACCCGGGACAGGACGGCGATCTTCTCGGCGTTCCTGCCCGCGGTCAGCAAGGACGCCCTCAAGAAGATGGGCGCCGAGCTGCGATCCTGGCGGATCCATCTGCGCACCACCAGCGATCTGGGAGAACTGGCCCGCTGGATGAATCCGGTCATTCGCGGCTGGATCGCCTACTACGGCAAGTTCTACCGGACCGCGCTGAACGTCTTCCTCAAGCGCATCAACACCTACCTGGTGCGTTGGGCGCGACGGAAGTTCAAACGGTTGCGGTCGTTCAAGAAGGCCCAACGGTGGTGGACCGGGCTCCTGCAACGGCAGCCGACCCTGTTCGCACACTGGGCTTACATGACCGAGTTCTGACGGACTGGATGAGACGAGCGGAGTGACGAGAGATCGTCACGCTCCGTTCTGTGGGAGCCCGGAGGTGAGACTCCTCCGGGCCACCCGGCG
>NZ_JAAAHR010000357.1:0-1952 GCF_009908215.1 Nonomuraea sp. K271
TTCACGATCTGCGCCACGCCTCACATCCTACCGAAGGATCAAGAAGGACTCGCGCGTTTGTTCGATACGCCGGTTCGCCTGGAGGCGAATCGGCTGCCCCTGCCCTGCTCCGCAGGGGTCCGATTCCCCCCCGCCTGAAGGCGGGGGTCTCCTCGGAGGCATCTGATGAGGATTTGGTCCCAACCGGTGTCGGGCAGTTCGGGGCCACGACCGGGCAGGTTCAAGGCGAAGGGGACGCTGTGGCCGTGCCCGACAAGGACGTCGTCCTCGGTGGCGATGACGGCGTAGTCGCGGTGTGGCTGCACGACCGGACCGAACAGGGACCACGCGATCGGGTCGTGATCCATGAACTTCGGCCAACTGTCGGGCATCTCCCAGACTGTGCCGATGAACTCGGGTCGTTCGGCGAGCGTCGTGATGTGGATGGCCATGGGAGGGACAGTAGCGGCCACGAGAACGTGCCGGTATATCTGCTGTATGTCCCGGCGGCAGCGAAACCGCGGGAGTTACTACTTTCGTCGTCATTCATCCCGCTGACCACCTCATACGCTGTGGACATGCGGTTCGTCCTGCTCGGCTCCGGTGTGTTCGCGGCCTCGCTGCTCGTGGTGCAGGGGCAGGTCGGGGTGCCGTCGAGCCTGCCGCTCCCGGTTCTGGCCGCGATCGCCGCCGCCGCGGGCGTGGCCGCCTGGCAGGTCAAACGCTCATGGTGGCCGCTGGCCGTCGTGGGCGCCGTAGGGTACGCCTGGCTGGTGATGTGGCCGCCGCTCATGGTCGCCTCCTACTACGCGGGCCTCACGCTCAGCAGGAGCCGCGGCATCGCCGCCTACCTCGGTGGCTGCCTGGCGGTGTGCGGGATCTCCGCGCTGGTCGGCGAGTGGCAGGACGGCGCCCACCGGCTCGCCACCGCGAGCCCGGCCAACGCGGTGGCCATGGCACTGGCCGTGATCGGGCTGCCGCTGGCGCTCGGTCTCTGGGTACGCGCCCGGCGCGAGGTGCTGGAGGCGGCCAGAGAACGGGCCGAACGGCTGGAACGCGAGCAGGTCATGCGCGCAGAGCAGGCCAGGTCGCAGGAGCGGGCCAGGATCGCCAGGGAGATGCACGACGTGGTCGCGCACCGGGTCTCACTCATCGTGCTGCACGCGGGGGCGATGGAGCTGCGGGCGGCCGACGACGACACCGCCCGGTCGGCCGCCATGATCGCGGGGATCGGGCGGGAGGCGCTGGCCAACCTGCGCGACGTGCTCGGCGTGCTGCGCTCACCTCCGCACGAGCTGCTGGGGGAGGACGCCGGTGACGCGCGCCGGCCGCCGCCCACGCTGGACGACCTCGACCGGCTGCTCGACCAGACGCGCGCCCTGGGCATCGCGGTGACCCGGCACGACGAGGGCGAGGCGCGGCCGGTGGAGGCGAGCGTGGAGCGGACGGCGTACCGCGTGATCCAGGAGGCGCTCACCAACGTGCACAAACACGCGGGGAACGCCGGCGCGGACGTGCGCATCCGCTTCGGGGCCGACGTGCTGCAGGTGGAGGTGCGCAACGAGGCACCCCCACCGCCGTACGAAACGCCGCGCTCGCCGCGCGAGGAGCTGCCCGGCGCGGGCTGGGGTCTGATCGGGCTGCGGGAACGTGTCGAGCTGCTCGGCGGCACCCTCCGCACCAACGCCGAGGACGGCGGCGGCTTCCTGGTGAGCGCCAGGATCCCCGCATGACACGCGCCGCGTGGAGGTTCCGGTGATCCGCGTGCTGGTCGTGGACGACGAGGAGCTCGTCCGGTCGGGGTTGCGGCTGATCCTGGAGGCCGCCGGTGACATCGCGATCGCCGGCGAGGCGCGTGGCGGCGAGGAGGCCGTGGCGGCGGCGCGGCGGCTACGGCCCGAGGTCGTGCTGATGGACGTGCGCATGCCGGGCATGGACGGCCTGACCGCCGCCGCCCGGCTGCTGGCCCTGCC
>NZ_JAAAHR010000358.1:0-1946 GCF_009908215.1 Nonomuraea sp. K271
CTCCCGGCTCGGTCACGGCCAACTCGGGCCCCGGCTGGATGGAGGTCGTCTTCACCCCCTCCGGCGAGGGCGAGGCCACCGGCTACTCGCTGAAAGGGGCGCCTCCCGGCGCGGACGTCACCCCCGAGAGGGTCAGGCCGGACGGCCCGTTCCAGTTCCGGGTCAACGGCGGCCGGTGCGACCAGGAGTACACGTTCAAGGTCGCCGCCGAGTACGACGGCGGCGAGGCGGTGTCCGAGCCGTCGATCCCCGTACGCCCCTGCGTCGCGCCCGGCAAACCGGCCGGCTTCACCGCCAAGGGCAAGAACCACGGCGCCGACCTCACCTGGTCGCCCCCGGAGAACGCCAAGGACGGCGTCACGTACACGCTGGAGGGCCCCGGCAACCACCCGCCCGACCCTCGCGGCACCGGCGCCGAGGTCACCGGGCTCAAGAACGGCCAGTCCTACACGTGGACGCTGCGCGCGAAGAACGAAGCCGGCGAGAGCGAGGAGCGCGCGGAGGCCACGGCCGACCTGCGGCCGCCCACCGCCCAGTTCCGCAACGCCAACAACGACCACAGGAACACGCTCATCCGGCCGGGACCGGGGCCGGGCGGCGAGGCGGGACGCATCCCCAAGGGCGAGTACATCACCATGACCGTCATCTGCCAGCAGAGAGGCGCCCCCTACACCGACACCGACACGGGCATGAGCAGCAACGTCTGGAACAAGGTCGAGTCCAGCAGGGGCAGCGGCTGGCTGAACGACGTGCTCATGGACACCCCGAAGGGGGGCTTCCCCGCCGCCCCGCTCTGGGAGTGCGAATGATCACCAGGGCGGGCTGGGGCCTGGCCGCCGCGTCGGCGCTGGTCTACACCGTGGGGGCGCCGTTCGGGTACGCGCAGGCGGCGGTGCTGGCGATGGCCGGGATCGCCGCCGTGGGCGCGGGCGCGCTGTGGACGCTCAGGGGCGCGGGCCTCGACGTGCGGCGCGAGGTGACGCCGGGGAAGGTGGCGCGGGGCGAACCCGCGGTGGCGCTCCTGCACGTCCGCAACACCGGGCGGTGGCGGCACGCGGGGCTGGTGGCCCGCGACACCTGCCGGGGCACGTCGGTCGCCGTGGAAGTACCCGCGCTGGCCCGCGACACGGCGCGGACGATGTCGTACCGGCTGCCCACCCGGCGGCGGGGCGAGACCCCCGTCGGGCCGCTGCGCCTCGACCGCACCGACCCGTTCGGCCTGGCCCGCCGCTCCGTCGCGTACGGGCGGCCCGACCTGCTGCTCGTCCGGCCGCGCACGGTGCCGCTCCGGCCGCTGCACGCCGGGCGGCGGCGCCACCTGGACGGCCTGGCCTCCAGGTCCGCGCCGAACGGGGCGGTCGGCTTCAACGGGCTGCGCGACTACGTGATCGGCGATGACCTGCGTCACGTGCACTGGCGCTCCACGGCACGCACAGGTGTGCTCATGGTCAAGGAACTGACCGACGTCAACCTGCCCAGCACCGTCACCGTGCTCGACACCCGGCACTCGGCCTACGAGGGGGACGACGAGTTCGAGCTGGCCGTGGACGTGGCGGCGTCGGTGGCGTGCGCGGTGACCCGCGACCGCTTCCCCGTGCGGCTGCTCACCGGGGAGAGGGAGTTGCTGCACGCCAAGGGCTCCCCCGGCGAGGCGGAGGAGGTGCTCGACCGGCTCGCGCTGGTCGAGCGGGGGCCGCGCGCCGAATCGCCGCTGCAGGTGCTCCGCCACGCCGGCTCCGGCGGGGCGCTGGTGCTGGTCAGCGGCACGTACGCGGCGCTGGCCGACGCGGCGGCGGTGCGGCGGCGCTTCGACCAGGTGCTGTTCGTCCGCGTGGGCGACCCGCGGCACGGCGGGCCGCCGGCCGCGGCGGGCGTGACCGTACTCGAAGCCGCAGACCTCGACGAACTGGCGGCCGCATGGCCACGCTGACCACCCCTCCGGGACC
>NZ_JAAAHR010000359.1:0-1892 GCF_009908215.1 Nonomuraea sp. K271
GGAACCCACGATCATCACCCTCACGACGAGGACCACGATCGTAACCACCCTCACGCCGCGGACCACGATCACTGTCACGACGAGGACCGTAACCGCCCTCACGCCGCTCACCGGAGCCACCCTCACGACGAGGACCACGGTCGAATCCGCCCTCACGCCGCGGACCACGATCACTGCCCCGGCCGGCGCCATAACCACCCTCACGACGCGGACCACCATCACTGCCCCGGCCGGCGCCGAATCCACCTTCCCGCCGCGGACCGCGATCATCCCGATCCCGGAACGGACGGCGGCCATCGTCATCACGACGCGGACCCCGATCATCCCGATCCCGGAACGAACGCCGCTCACCACCCCGGAACCCACGATCATCACCCTCACGACGAGGACCACGATCGTAACCACCCTCACGCCGCGGACCACGATCACTGTCACGACGAGGACCGTAACCGCCCTCACGCCGCTCACCGGAGCCACCCTCACGGCGAGGGCCGCGGTCGTCTCTGTCCCGGTAGGTACGGCGATCGTCGCCTTCACGGCGCGGACCGCGGGGCTCACGGTAGCCCTCGTCCCGTCGCGGTCCTCTGTCTCCTCGGTTGCCGGAGCGCGACCTGTCGTCGGAACGGAACGGACGGTCGCCTGCGGAGTCGCGCCCGCGAGAGCCGTGGCCGCCGCTCCGGCCGCCTCCGCCGGAGGGCCGGTCTTCGTTGTCTTCGCGGCCGCGCTGTCCGCCGTCCGATCCGTTATCTCTGTTCACTTCTGGTCCATTCGTTGGCTCACCCGGCGGACTCACAACAACGGTCTACCGGGGCTGGTCGCCGCCCGCCCTCGGGCCTGACGCGACGAAGGCCACCTGTGGGGTGGCCCGGTCCTCCCAGCCTAGCAAGGCCTGACACGTCCATGAGCCTGTCGGCAACCCATTTAATGATTGGACCGGAAATCGCCTGGTCGGCGAGACTGTCCACCATGTCACTTCGCTTCCATGAAATAGCCGAGCAGAACCACCGCACGCTCAATCCCTTGACCGACGAAAAGCTGGATCTGCTGGGCCGGATCTGCCGTATCGCTCCCGGTTCCCGGCAACTCGACCTCGCCTGTGGAAAGGGCGAGCTGCTTTCTCGGTGGGCGGCCGATTATGGCGTCCAGGGCGTGGGCGTGGACATCAGCAAGGTATTTCTGGAAGCAGCCAGAGTGCGCGCCGTCGAACTCGGCGTAGCCGATCAAGTCGCTCTGGTGGAAGCCGATGCAGCCACGTACGAAGACACCCCCGAGTCGTTTGACATCGTGTCCTGCATCGGCGCTACCTGGATCGGGAACGGCCTTCAGGGCACACTTTCCCTGATGCGCAGGCATCTGCGCCAGAGCGGCATCGCCTTGGTCGGTGAATGCTTCTGGACAACGCCGCCTCCACAGGAGGCGTACGAGGCGCTCGGCATGGCGAACAGCCTGTTCACGTCGCTGGCCGGCACCGCGGACCGCATCGAGGACTCGGGCTTCGAACTGCTGGAGATGGTGCTGTCCGACCAGGACGGCTGGGACAGGTACGTGGCCAGCCAATGGTGGACCATCAGCGACTGGCTGCGCGACAATCCCGACGATCCCGACGCCCCGGCCCTACGCGATTTCCTCACCAGGGCGCGCCGCTCGCATCTCGAATACGGGCGCCATTATCTGGGCTGGGGAGTTTTCATCATCCGTCCGCAGCTGCTGTGAGTCGGGAACGCAGAAAGGGCCCCGACACAGTCGGAGCCCTTTCTTGAACGATTGTCCGGCGGCGACCTACTCTCCCACACCCTCCCGAGTGCAGTACCATCGGCGCAGAGAAGCTTAACTTCCGGGTTCGGAATGTAACCGGGTGTTTCCTTCCCGCCATAACCGCCGTAACCCCATGA
>NZ_JAAAHR010000036.1:0-58401 GCF_009908215.1 Nonomuraea sp. K271
GTCCACAGGGTCGTCCGAGAATCCCTCCGATGACGCCTTCGCCGGTGGATCCCTCGGCTCGTACGGTACGGCGGCGCGCGGGCCGTGGGTCGTGTCGGGGCGGGCGGCGATGCGGTGGGACGGTTCGGGCTGGCCGGCGTACCGGCTGCCGTCCAGGGCGGGAGCCGTCGGGGGAGAGGGCGCGAACGTGTGGACGGTGAGCGGACCGCCCGTCCCGGGTGAGCCGGCCGCCGCTCGCTGGAACGGCTCGGCCTGGCAGGCGGTCGGCGTACCGGAGCTCGGCTTCCCGCGCGACGTCTCCTCGCCCAGGGTCCGGCTCGCCGACGTGGCCGTGCTCGGGCCCGGCGACGTGTGGGCGGTCGGCGGAGTGTCGTGGCTGGTGCCGGGGAGGTACGACGCGGAGGGGGAGCCGCTGGAGCGGTCGCGCCCGGTGGCGCTGCACTGGGACGGCGGAGCGTGGCGCTGCCGGTGGGGCCCGGTGGGCACCACGTTCACCCAGGCGGAACCGGACGGCGCCGGCGGCATGTGGGTGCTCGACGCGACGGGCTCCCGTCTGCTGCGTCAGGTGGCGGGCCGCTGGACGTCCGCCGAGGTGGACGGCGTCGTCGCGGCGCTGGCGTGGCGTCCCGGCACCAGTGAGGTCTACGCCGCCGGCTCGGTCCCCGGTGACGGCGACCTCACCAGGGCCGCGCTCTGGCGGCACGGGTAGGACGTCCCGCGGCCCGACGGCCAGCCCGGCGCCTCTGGAATCGGCGAGATGGTCACAGCGAGGGGGACGCGGTGACATAAGCGCGATCTTGTCCCAAGACATCCGGCAAAGCGGTGAGACGTTCCTCGCGTGGCGTTACACAACGTTACGAGAGTGACTACATAGAGTGATTGAGCCTTGTCACATCGTGATAACAGGGGGAGATCGTGAGAAGTAAGCTCATAGCCACAGGTGGCGCTCTCGCCACCGCCGCCGCGCTCGTCGCCATAGCCGGTCCTGCCCACGCTGAAGAAGAGGTCACCTGCGGCCTGAGCGTGTCCGACGCCACCCACACGCTTCGCATCGACCGCTGGGGCGTCTACGCGTCCCGTCGCGACGCCGACGCCTGCACCGACCGTCGCGAGCGGAGGGCGTACCGTTACGGCGACACGACGGCCCGTACCGCGGAGACCGAGGAAGCCGCGGAGAGCGGGGAGGCAGCCGAGTCGGAGGAGGCCGCGGAGTCGGAGGACGCTGAGGGCTCCGAGGAAGCCTATGAGGCCGAGGACGCGGAGACGTCGGAGGAAGCCGCTGAGTACGAGGAGGGATGGCACTCCGAGGAGGGCGAGCACGCTCATGAGGCTTGGCATTCCGAGGAGGCTGCGGAGTCGGAGGAGGGGTGGCACGCCGAGGAGGCTGCCGAGTCCGAGGAGGGGTGGCACGCCGAGGAGGCTGCCGAGTACGAGGAGGGATGGCACTCCGAGGAGGGCGAGCACGCTCATGAGGCCTGGCAGTCCGAGGACGCCGAGCACGCTGAGGAGCACGACACCACCGACCTGGAGGCCGTGGAGGACGACAGGTACGCCCAGGACGCCTGGAGCCGTGAGCACGGTGACAGGGCCCACCACCATGGCTACCACCCGTACCACCGTTGGGGCTGGCCGCAGTACGGCTACCGCGCCTGGGGACACCCCTACGCCTGGCCCGCCCCCTGGTACGGCCAGCACTAGGCGGACGATCTGGTCAGGCCGGCGCTGAGAAGGACGGCCCGACGCTGTTCGGGCCTGCTCCGTATGGTCCCGGGTCACCGTTGCGTGGCCCGGGACCGCTTCCCCGGCCTCCTCACCGATCGGCGACCCTGACTGACAACCGACCCCGTGGTACTCGGCCCCTGTGACACCCGTTGCCCGGCGCTCCGGCACCGCGCCGGTCGCCCTCACGGGAACACCTCCGCGGCCGCCTCCGGAATGTTCCGGCTACCGGTCGACGATCTCGTTCTTCCCGATGACCACGACCCCGCCCCGCGTCAGCGCGAACCTGGTGCGGTCGTACTCCAGGTCGAAACCGATCCGCGCACCGTCGGGGATCACCACGTTCTTGTCGATGATCGCTTTGCGCACCACCGCGCCCCTGCCGATCTTGACGTTCTCCATCAGCACGGAGTCCTCCACCAGTGAGTGGGAGTGGAGCACCACTTTGGGCGACAGGACCGATCGGATCGCCGTACCGCCGGAGACGATCACGCCGGGGGAGACCAGCGAGTCGATCGCCCGCCCCACCCGGTCACCGTCGTTGTGCACGAACTTGGCGGGCGGCAGCGGGTCGTGCCCGGTGTAGATCGGCCACTTGTCGTTGTAGAGGTTGAACACCGGATGGGCCGAGATGAGGTCCATGTGGGCGTCGTAGTAGGCGTCGAGCGTCCCCACGTCGCGCCAGTAGCCGCGGTCGCGTTCGCTGGAGCCGGGGACGATGTTGTGCGCGAAGTCGTACACATCGGCGCCGCCCGACTTGACCAGCATCGGTATGATGTTTCCACCCAAGTCGTGTTTGCTCGTGGGGTCGAGCGCGTCCTCGCGCAGCGCGTCGATCATCGACTGCGTCTTGAACACGTAGTTGCCCATCGACGCGAACACCTCGTCGGGAGAGTCGGCCAGCCCCACCGCGTCTTTCGGCTTCTCCCTGAAAGCGACGATCCGGCGGCCCTCGGGGTCGGTCTCGATCACGCCGAACTGGTCGGCCAGCGACAACGGCTGCCGGATCGCCGCGACGGTGACGTCGGCGCCGGAGTCCTCGTGCTGCTCGACCATCTGCTGCGGATCCATGCGGTAGATGTGGTCGGCCCCGAAGACGATCACGTGCTCGGGCATCTCGTCGTAGATCAGGTTCAGGTTCTGGAACAGGGCGTCCGCCGAACCCGAGAACCAGCGCGGGCCGAGCCGCTGCTGCGCCGGCACGGGGGTGACGTAGTTGCCCAGCATCGCCGTCAGCCGCCAGGTGCGCGACACGTGCCGGTCGAGGCTGTGGTTCTTGTACTGCGTGAGCACGACGATCTTCAGGAAGCCGCCGTTGGCCAGGTTGGACAGCACGAAGTCGATGAGCCGATACATCCCCCCGAACGGCACGGCCGGTTTGGCCCGATCCGCCGTGAGCGGCATGAGCCTCTTGCCCTCTCCACCTGCCAGCACGACCGCAAGCACCTTCCGGGACCTCATGTTCTGGACGCTACCCTCAAATGGCCGATCTATCGACGAAAGCCCGCACGGTGGCCTTCGCGCGTGTCCGGATTTGCGGATCAATGTGCCCGCGGGAGTATCCCGGTCAGAGGCTCGCCGACGTGTCGTGGGCCGGCGGAAGCGGTCAACGGTGCAACACTCGCTCCTTGTGGTGGTCCGCCGGACGTGGACCGCCATAAGGTCGTGTCATGCGTGTTGATCTGCTCAGCCGTGAATACCCGCCGGAGGTTTACGGCGGAGCCGGTGTGCACATGGAATACCTGGCCAGGGAGCTGCGGAAACTGGCCGACGTGCGGGTGCGCTGCTTCGGGGCCGGGCGCGCCGAGGCGGGGGTGTCGGCCTACCGCGTGCCGGGCGGGCTCGAAGGCGCCAACCCCGCACTGCAGGTGCTCGGCGTCGACCTGCAGATGGCCGCCGCCTGCGAGGGCGCGGACGTCGTTCACTCGCACACTTGGTACGCCAACTTCGCCGGGCATGTCGCGAAGATGCTGCACGGCATCCCGCACGTGGTCACCACGCACAGCCTCGAGCCGCTGCGGCCGTGGAAGGCCGAGCAGCTCGGCGGCGGCTACACGATCTCGTCGTGGGCCGAGCGCACCGCCCTGGCGTCCGCCGACGCGGTGATCGCGGTGTCGGAGGCCATGCGACGCGACGTCCTGGCCGCCTACCCCGAGATCCCGCCCGGCAGGGTCACCGTCGTGCACAACGGCATCGACACCACGGAATACGCCCCCGACCCCGGCCTCGACGTGCTGAGGATGCACGGCGTCGACCCCGCCAGGCCCTACGTCGTGTTCGTCGGCCGCATCACCCGCCAGAAGGGCCTGGTCCACCTGCTGCACGCGGCGCACTCGTTCGACCCCGGCGCCCAGCTCGTGCTCTGCGCGGGGGCGCCCGACACGCCGGAGATCGCCGCCGAGGTGACCGCGCTGGTGCGCGGCCTCGACCGCGACGGCGTCTTCTGGATCCAGGAGATGCTGCCCAAGCCCGAGGTGATCCAGCTGCTGACGCACGCGACGGTGTTCGTGTGCCCGTCGGTCTACGAGCCGATGGGGATCGTCAACCTGGAGGCGATGGCCTGCGAGACGGCCGTGGTGGCGACGGCGACGGGCGGCATCCCCGAGGTGGTGGCCGACGGCGAGACGGGACTGCTGGTGCCCATCTCGCAGAGCGGCGACGGCACGCCGCACGACCCGGAACGCTTCGCCGCGGACCTGGCCGAACGCGTCAACACCCTGCTCGGCGACCCTGCTCGCGCCGAGGCGATGGGCCGGGCCGGCCGCGCCCGCGCGGTCGACCACTTCTCCTGGTCACGCATCGCCCACCGCACCCGCGACCTCTACGCCGCGCTTGTGTGAAGGTCGAACCCTTCCATCCGGTACGGCGGAGCCGGCGGCACGCCACCCGCCGCACCACGCTGGGGGCCTCCAGGGAGACGGCCTCTGACCCGCACAGGGCCGAGCACCGTAACGGCGCCCGGCGGGCCGCTTCCGTGGTGGGTCGTGGGCCGTGCCGGCGACGCCCGATCACCGGCCGTCCCGGTCATGGCCGGCGGCGGGCCGTCTCCGCGCCTCGCGGGTCAGTGGATGCGTTCGAGGACGACGACCGGGATCTCGCGATCGGTCTGGCGCTGGTAGTTGTCGTAGTCCGGCCAGGTGGCCGTCATCAGCCGCCAGAGCTCCGGCTTCTCCTCAGGGGGCGCCGTGCGGGCGCGGGCCTTGAACCGCTGGTCCTTCACCTGCACGTCGGCGTCCGGGTTGGCGACGAGGTTCTTGTACCACTCCGGATGGTCGGGGTCGCCGCCCTTGGAGGCCACGATCACGTAGGCGTCGCCGTGGCGCTGGTAGATGAGCGGCGTCGTGTACGGCCGGCCCGACTTGCGGCCTTTCGTGGTGAGGAGGAGCACCGTGGTGTTGTTCCAGTCGTGTCCCTCGGCGCCGTCGGTTTCCTGATAACGCTGGACATGTTCCTTGCCGTAGAGCATGCACCGTGACTACCCGCCACCGGCGTGACCTCACCGTTACGCGCCGGGGTCCGTACCAGAAGTTGGCGACGCCGGCACGCTGCGTTTGTGCGGGGCTCAGACGACGGGCCGGTCACGCTGACGTTCGACCTGCCGATGCCGGGCGTCCCCCTGATCGAGCCGACACCGTGATCAGCACTTCTGTACGCGGGCGCACGCTGGTGAGAGCCTTTGGCCATGACCGACCCGGCCGAGGCACTGGCCGCCCGCATCGAACGCTTCGAGCAGGCCGCCGATCCCGACCTGATCTGGGATCCGGCGGCGCTGTCCGAGGCGGAGGAGGCGATGCGCGCGTGCGCCGGCGACCGCTCCGACGCCACCGCATGGCGCCTGATCGGCATGCTGCACCTGGCCCGCTACCGGCTCGACCAGCGGATCACCCAGCACGCCGCGGTCGCGGGCGCGTTCTTCGCCGCCGTGGCGCTGCTCGACCCGGGCCGGCTGCCCGAACGGCTGCGCGGCTCCCGCCTGCCGGCCGGCGACTCCGCCGCCGGCTGGGCCGGGCTGGTCGAGGAGATCTTCCGCATGGTGGATCCGGGCGCATACCCGCACGTGGGGCTGCTGGTCCAGGCCCTGGTCCGGCACGCGATGACACGTCCGGGGGCGGACGAGGTCGCCGAGCGGCTGGGCGAAGTGCTCCTGCAGGAGTCCGTACGCCCGCCCGTCCCGGAAGACCCCGTCGGCTCGGACGCCCCTGAGGCGTCGCCCGGCTCCGTGGCGACGGGCGACCCGGGCGACCCGGGCGACATGGATGACACGGACGACACGGATGACACGGATGACACGGACGACACGGACGACACGGACGACACGGAGGGCCCGCCGGGATCCGGCGGTTCGCCCGGCCCGGCCGACTCACCGGAACCAAGCGGCCCTTCCGGAACGGGCGGTGGCGCGCGGCGGGACGCGCCCGCGCGGGGATCCCGCTCGGGCGAGCGTGTGCGTGCGACCGGCCCCGTGTGGGCGCCCGGCGCGCTGGCCGCGCTGGGCGGCGGACTGGTGCGGCTGCACGAGGAGACGGGTTCGCCCGAGGCCGCCGACGACGCCGTGCACCTGCTGTTCCGCGCGGCCCTCGCCGATCCCGCCACGCACCTGGGCGAGCTGGCGGATGCGCTCAGCCGCGCGGCGCCCGGTGACGAGGACCTGGTCAGGGCCTACCTGAGAGCGGCGCGGAGCCCTGCGGCCAGCCAGAGCAGGTCACAGTCGCTGCGCGCGCTCGTCGACCTCACCCGTGAGCGGGCCGACCGGTCGCTGTCGGACGGCGACCTGCTGGCGTTCATCAGGGTGGGGCAGTGCGCGCTGGACTTCTGGCACGAGCCGTGGGCCACGTCCGGGGTACTGGCCCCGTTCGCGAGCGGGCTGGTGGAGTGGTTCGTGGTCACGGGGGACGAACGCTCGCTCGAAGCCGGCATGGAGATGCTGGAGGCGATGCGCATGACGCCCGGCGAGACGATCCGAGGGCTCGGCGAGGACCCCGTCGCGCGGCTCGTTCTGCTGGGCGAGCGCCGCCGGAGACGCTACGCCGTCACCGGAGACCTCGCCGACCTGGACGCCGCCGTCAAGGCGGCAGGCGAGGCGGCCGCGCTCGCCCCCGCCGGACACCCCGAGCGTGCCCGGCTGCTCGCCGGCCTGGCGAACGCGCTGCTCAAGCACGCCGTCGCCACCGGAGGTGATCCGGCCGAGCCGGTCGCGGCGGCCCACGCCGCGCTCGCCGCCCAGGACCGCTACGACGCGGCCAGGCCCGAGGTGCTGGTGCTGCTCGGCCGCGCGCTGACGCTGCGTCTCACCGCCGAGAGCGCCGACGAGGCCGTCGCCACGCTGCGCGAGGCGCTCGCTGCCGGTGACCGGCCGGCGTTGCGGGCGGAGGCGTACGAGCTGATGTCCGAGGTGCTGCGGTGGCGTGCCACGCGGGCGGGACGGCAGGAGGACCTCGACGACGCCGTCGAGTCCGCCCGCCAGGCCCTGGAGCTCGCCATGAAGAGCGCCCGCGACCCGGCGCCCGCCCAGCACATCCTGGGCGAGGCCCTGCTGGCCCGCTTCTCCGCACGCGGCGACACGGACGACCTGAGCGAAGCCCTGATCCTGGCCACCCCCGCCGACGCCGGCGGGCCGCCGGCGCGGCTCGGGGACCTGCTGGAGGACCTGATCGAGCAGCCGGACCCGGTTCCCGTGGACGAGCGGCTGGCGCAGGCCGCGACCGGGCTGGCCCTGCGCTCGCCGGACGAGGAGCTGGCGGGAAAGCTCCTGCGGCTGGCCGAACGGCAGGCGCGAGCGCCGGAGGAGCGTGGCGAGCACCTGCTCCAGGTGGCGTCGCGGCTCACCGAACTCGGCCGTCCGCGCCTCGCCGGCGACGTGCTGCGGCGGGCCTCCACGGCGTTCGACCAGGCCGGGTCGCGCGCGCGGATGGCGTACGCGCTGTACCGGCAGGGAGCGGGCGAGGAGGACGCCGGCCTGCTCGACCGGGCGCTGGAGTCGTACGAACGCTCGGCCGCGCTCTACGGCGAGCTGGGCGAGCCGAGCTCACAGGCGCGACAGCTCGGCAACAAGGCAGCCGTTCACCTGCGGCGCGGCGATCCCGCGCGTGCCGTCGAGGAGCACCTGCGCGCCGTCGCCCGGTGCGAGGACGCCGGGCTGGCCGCCGAGGAGGCCTCCCATCAGGAGCGCGCGGCCGAGGCCCACCTGGCCGCGGGGAACCCCGCGGCGGCCGTGGTCCGTACGGCCAGGGCCCGCGAGCTGTACCTGGAGCTGGGCGAGACCCAGCGGGCGGCCATGGCCCTGGTGCCCGCCGCCAGGGCGGCCGTCGACCAGGACGACCTCACGGCGGCCGGTGAACGCATCACCGCCTGCGCCATCGAGCTGGAGGCGGCAGGAGCGTGGGAGCGAGCCTGCGGGACGCTCGACGCGCACGCCGTCATGCTGGCCGCGCGCGGCCACCGCGCGCAGGCGGCCGCCTGCGAGACCCGGCTGGTGGAGATCGTACGGCGGAGGGGGCGGCGTCGCGAGCCCGCCGACGAGTGGTACCGCATCGCGCGCCGCCGCCGTGAACGCGGCGACGTCGACGGCGCACGTTTCGCCTTCGAGCTGGCCGGACGCGACTACGAAGCCGCCGGCCACGACGACGGGGCCGGGTCCGTCAGGTACAACCTGGGCGCGCTCGCGTACGCGGAGGGCGAGTCCGTGCGGGCGCTGGAGGGCTTCGGGGCCGCGGCGGAGGCCTTCGCCCGGCTGCGCGCCCCCGCCAAGGAGGCGACGGCCCTCACCATGCGGGCCGCCTGCCTGACCGCGCTCGACCGCGCCGAGGACGCCTCGGCGGACCTCGACCGGGCCATGGAACTGGCCGCCGTCGCGGATGACTCCGAGGCGCTCCTGGCCGCCACTCTGGGCCGGGCCGCTCTGGACGTGCGGCTCGGCGAGCTGCGCGAGGCGGGCGAACACCTGCGCTCGGCGCTCGGGCCGGCCGCGGGAGACCCGCTCAAAGAGGCCGTCGTACGCGACCGGCTGGCGGCGCTGGCCGCGCGCACCGGTGACGTGGCCGCGCAGGTGCCGGCGCTGGAACAGGCCATGGCCGGCTATCGGGACAGCGGCCAGGACCGGCTGGCGGCCCTCGCCTCCGTCAGGCTCGGCTTCGCCCTGGAACGACAGGGCGAGTTCCGCCGCGCCAGGGCCGCGCTCGAGACCGGCCTCACGGAGCTGGAGACGGCCGGGGACGTGGTGGGGGCGCCGTTCGAGGTGATCGCGCCCATGGCGGGGGAGCTGGACGCCGAGATCCTCGCGCGGCTGGCCGCCGTCCAGCTGACCCTCGGGGACGTGACCCGCGGCCGTACCACCCTCACCCAGGCGGTCACCACCCTGCGGGCGGGCGGCACCCCGGATGACAGGGCGGAGCGGTTGGAGCTCTGGCTGCGCGTCGAGGAGGCAAAGGCAGCGGGTGACCTGCGTACGGCCCGCACCCTCGCCGAAGAGGCACTCGCCGCCTGGCCACCCGCCGTCACCTCGGCGGGCGCCGAGGGGGCGGAGGAGCGCTCGTATCTGCTGGCCAGGCTCTCCGCGATCTGCCGAGCCCTGGGAGACCCGATGGCCGCCTACGACCACGCGGAGCGCGGTCACAGGCTACGCGACGGCCGCCGCGCCGAGCACCTGCGGAATCTGGGAGCGGCGGCCGGCGACCTCGGACGCGCGGACGAGTCGGTCCGGCACCTCACCCACGCCGCCGACCTGGCCAGGGCGACGGGATCAGCGCTCCCGGCCGAGCTGGTCCGCACCTTCGACCTGCTCGGCCGTGCCCTCACCGCCCAGGCCCGCTGGCAGGAGGCCGCGGACGCGTTCGACGAGGGTCTCGCCCTGGTCGAGGCCCCGGTATGGCGAGCCCTGCGCGCCCCGCTGCTCGCCGGGCGGGCCGCCCTCCACCTCAGGCTCGGCGAACTGGACGAGGCGGCGGCCCGCTACCGCCAGTCCCTCGCCATCGGTGAGGAACTGGGCGGAGGGACCGGGCTCGCGGACGCCTACGGTGACCTCGCCCAGGTCCACCTGCTGCGCGATGAGCCCGGCGAGGCCAAGCCGCTCGCCGAGCGTTGCCTGGCGCTCGAACGCGCCCGCGGCAGGGGGCACGGCCTGGTGCGCGCCCTGATCACCCTGGCCCGGCTGGAGGGCTCGGCGCGTGCGGTGCTGCTGCTGGAGGAGGCGCTGGCCCTGGCGGAGGAGCTCGGCCACCGTCCCGGCGCGGCGCTCGCCATGAGCCGCCTGGGCGCGCACGACCTCACGACCGGCTCGTACGCCCGCGCCCGCCGCCGGTTGTCCACGGCCGTCGACCTGCTGACCGACCTCGGACACGACCTGGAACTGGGCCTCGCCTGCCACCACCGCTCCCTGGCCGCGGAGGCGCTCGGCGACCTGCCCGCCGCCCTGGCCGACGCCGAACGCGCCTTCGAGCTCGCTCACGCGCCCGCCCGCGGCCGAGCGCTCGACCTCGCCGTACGCCTGCGCCGCGGCCTGACTGCCTGGGCCATCACCGAACGCGCCAAAGCCACCGCCCTGGCCGCTCACCTCGACCCTCCACCGCACGACGACCCGGGACAACGCGACCCCGCCGACAGCGGGCCAGGCCTCGCCCGGCCGGACGGGCCCGTGCGCCCGGTGCGGTGGCCCGCGCCCGGCCCGGTGGCCGGTGAGACGCTGGAGGACGAGCGGCGGGGGCTGGACGCCGTGCGCACGCTCATGACGGCCGCCCGCAACACGCGGGACCCGGAGGAGGCGGCGGCGCTGCTCCGGAGGGCCCGCCAGGCCAGGGCCGGCCTGGAGGCGTTGTGGCGGCGGATGGAACCCCTGGCCCCCGCGCACGTGGCGCTGCGGCGTGGCGCACTCCCCGACCAGGCCGAGCTGGACGCCCTCGTCGCACCCCGCTCACCTGCGGCCTCAGGCGGCGTCGGGCTGCTCGGGTTCTCGGTGGGTGAGGGCAGCGTCACCGTGCTCGCCCACCGCACGGGCTGGGCGGGGCCGCGGGTGTTCCCGACCTCGGCGGGCCGCGACGTCCTGAACGACTTCCTCGAAACCGTGCGCAGGCGGCCCGGGCTGCTGGAGGTCGAGGCCCGCCGGCGCCGCGCGGACCTCTGGCGACGGCTGGCCGATCTGCTGCTGGGGGAGGTGCTCCAGGCCTTCGGCGACGACCTCGACGTCGTGCACCTCCTCCCGCACGCCGAGTTGCACGGCATCCCGCTCCACGCGCTCGCTCCCGACGGCCGCACGCTGGTCGAACGCTTTCCCGTCGCCTACGCTCCGTCCGCCGCCGTCCTGACCCGCCTGGCGCGGCGTCCCGAAGCGGACGAGGGGAGCGCGCTGGTGCTGGGGTTCCCGCAGGAGGCCGAGGCGGAGGAGATCGCCGCCCTGCTCGGCACACGGCCGCGCACCGGCCCGTCGGCCACGGCGGCGCTGCTGCCCGGCACGTGGGACGTGCTGCATCTGGCGTGCCACGGAGTCTTCGGTCAGGGTGACCCGTCCGGCTCGGGCGTCCGGCTCGCCGACGGCCTGCTCACCGCCGGAGGGTTGATGAGCATGAACGTCGACGCCCGGCTCGTCGTCCTCACCGCCCACGAACGGAGCCACGGGTCGGTCGGGAGCGCGGAGGACGTGGCCGCGCTGGGACACGCGTTCCTGCACGCGGGGGCCAGGTCGGCGCTGCTGGCGCTCTGGCCGGTGGCCCCCGAGATCACCCTCGCCCTCCTGCGCGACTTCTACGCCAGGCGGCGCGACGGCGAGGGCGCGGCGCGGGCCCTGCGCTCGGCCGTGCTCGGGTTGCGCGAGCTCTACGGCTCGGCCGAGCCGGAGCTCTGGGCGCCGTACGTGCTGGTCGGCCTGCCCGGCTGATCACCGGTCCACTTCGAGCCGGGCATGAGCGTGACCAGTGCGAGGTGGCCGAAGAATCCGACCGCGAGCCCCACCGCGTAGCCGCCGAACACCTCCGGCGAGCCGAGCAGCGCCGTCACCGCGCCCCCGCCCACGACGGCCAGCACCGCGGAGAGGTCGGACAAACCGGCCGCGCCCGGCCGGTGGCGCTGGGTCGTGCGGGTCAGCCATCCGATCACGATCCCGAAGCAGATGGCACCGATCACCGCCATGCGCGAACCTCCTCGTCGTCAGGCCGCTCCCGTCGAAGGATCTCCGATCACCATCGCACGGGGGAGCCGGGACGGCCAGAGATAGGGACGGGCCGCGCTCACCAGCTCCGCCGCGGCGCCGGGGGTGTCGATGGACAGGGCGTTGTCGGGGGTGCGCTCCCGGACGTCCTGGTCGCGGATCGCGAACACGGCGGGGGCGACGCCCACGTCGCCGTAGCGCTCGGTCACCGCCTCGCCGATCGCCCTGCGCACGTCGCCGACCACGTCACGCGCGGTGTGGCCGGCGCCGGAGGCGGCGAGGTGGCCCAGCATGCCGGCGAAGCGCAGCTCCGTGTCGGCGGCGGGGCGCTGCCCCGGCAGCACGGGCCGGTCGAGCCAGAACACCCTGCCCGCCAGGAACGCCGCGTAGCCCGCGCCGTCGCGGCCGAGCACGCGCGCCGTGCCGGCGAGCAGCTCCCCGAACCCGGCCAGGTCCGCCTCCGGCGGCAGGTCCGTGGTGACGAACAGGGGCACGATCAGCGAGTCGAGCATGGCAGTTTCCCTCCGTGAGGAGGCTCATCGTAGGACGCCCGACCGACAATCACGGATCCTGCCACTCCGCCTGCCCGGTAAGGGCGCTAAGGTCACGAGAATGGCAGAGGCTCTCCTGATCACGGGCACCGTGGGCGTGGGCAAGACCTCCGTGGCCGACGCCGCCGGCGACGTTCTGACGGACGCGGGCGTGCCGAACGCGGTCATCGACGTCGACTGGCTGCGCCGCGCCTGGCCCGCACCGCCCGATGATCCCTTCAACGGCGCCCTGACCCTGCGCAACCTGCGCCCGGTGACGGCGAACTTCCTGGCCGCGGGCGCGCGGCGGCTGGTGCTGGCCGGAGTCATCGAGAGCCACGCCGACCGCGCCGGCTACGCGGAGGCGCTGGGCGTGCCGCTCACCGTCTGCCGGATCCACGCCGCACTCCCAGAAGTCCACAGAAGGCTGGCCGTGCGCCACACTCACGACCCCGGCTCGCTTGACTGGCATCTCAAGAGAGCCGGGGAATTGGCGTCGATCCTCGACGCGGCCGAGGTCGCCGACTACACCGTGGACGCCGCCGCGGGCTCTCCCGCCCAGGTCGCCGCCCAGGTCGTCGAGGGGTGGCGCGTCCAGCTCCGCGGCTAGGAGCGTTCGGCCCACTCGTCGTCGAGGGCCGAGTGCACGATGGAGTCGCGCCAGCCGTGCGGCGTTCGCACGTGGTGGCGGATGCGCCCCTCCTCGACCATGCCGGCCGTCAGCATCGCGAGCTGCGCGGGCAGGTTGGCGGGGGAGCGGGCGCCCCAGATGCGGTGCAGCCCGAGTTGCCTGAAGCCGAACTTCAGCAGCAGGCGTACGAGGTCGGTGCCGGTGCCGCGGCCCCACTGGCCGGGATGCAGCCCGAACCCGATCTCCGCGCTGTGGGGGTGCTCGGCCTCGATCCGCAGGCGGGCCACTCCGATCACGTCGTGGTGCTCGGCGTCGACCACGGCCAGCAGATAGAGGCGGCGCGGCTCGGCGCAGGCGGCCTCCATGGCCTGCAGGACCAGCGCGGAGACCTCGGGCAGGTCGCGCGGGTGGAAGGGCATGTGCTGCGTCGCGGCGGGGTCGCCGTAGACGGCGTGCAGGGCGGCGACGTCGGCCTCCGTGACGTCACGGAGGCCTAACCGTTCACCCTTGCACAGCACACCCCGCATGCGCAGACGGTAACGCGAGTCCCGTGATCTCTACAAGTTGCTGTCAAGTCGCGAGTTGACGTCCGTAAGCTCGCGCGACAAGTTCGGCGACGGCGCTGTGGGAGCCGAGCGGCTCCGCGTGCCCGGCTTCGATCTCCGCGGCCGCCTGTTCGACGATGCCCTCAGGGGCCTCGTGTCCGATCATGCACGGCGCGATCGCGAGGCGCTCCGCGCCGGCTTTGCGCAGTTGCCGGGCGGCGAGGGCGACCCCGGGCTCGCTGTCCATCGAGGCGGCGAGGACCGGCAGGGTGAGCCTGGAGGCCAGGAGCACCGCGGTGGCCTGCACGGCCTGTACGGCCCGCTGGCCGCCCACCGTGCCGAGGATGACGGCGTCGGTGGGGCTGCCGACGTTCAGCAGGCGTACGCGGTCGGCCCTGGCCAGGCCGCGCTCGGCGAGCCGGATGTGCAGCGCCTCGGCCAGCAGCGGGTGCGGCCCGAGCGCGTCGGTCACGGCGGCTCCCGAGCCGGAGGCCGCGACGGCCTTGCCGATCTCCGCCATGACCACGGGGTCTTCCCAGGTGAGCAGCGGGACGACGACGGCGTCGCGGCCGGAGGGCAGCGAGTCCGCCAGGTCGGTGACGCTCTTCAGCCGCACCTCGATCTGCGGGTGGTCGACGCGTACGACCGCCGCGATCTCCTCGGCCACTCCGGTGATCTCGCCGGGGGTCGCGAGCACGAGCAGGGGAGCGTCGGGCGGCAAGGACGTGGGCACGGGACGGCGGTGGCGACCGCCTCCCGGCCGGGGGGAACGTTCACGTACAGGCAGGCTCACAGGCGCGCAGTTTATGCCCATTCAGAGCCGCCCGTTCCGCGAATCGATGGCGATTCCGTCACAACCTGCCATGCCCAGCCACGATATGGACCGCTCCGCTCGCTAAGAGTGGTCGAGATGGGTTTGTGATGGCCGAAAAGATTGACTTGCCGGTACGAAACGGAAACCCTTGAGTAACTAGAAACGCGTTCTAGAGCGACAGTCCCAGGTCCGTCCCCCGGAGGATGGGAATGAAGCCGTTCTATGTCCGCGAACTGAGCGTTTATCCCGTCGGCCGCCGCAGGATCTTCCTGCTCGCGATAGCCGTGCTGGCCAGCCTCGTGGTCAACTTCGAGACCACGATCGCCACCATCCTGCCTCTCCTCATGGACGACCTGGGCATGTCGCTCACCGTCTACGGCCAGATCGCCGCGCTGTCGGTGCTGGTGGGCGGGATCTCGGCCGGGTTCGGCGGCATCCTGTCCGACCGGTGGGGCCGGGTCAAGATCCTCGTGCCGACCCTGACCGTCACGGCCGCGTGCAATTTCCTGCTCGCCACCGTCGACACCGTGGCCGGGCTGTTCTGGATCCGGTGCCTCATGCTGTTCATCGAGGGCGCCGGCATCACGATCACCGCGTCGCTGGTGCGGGACTTCTCGCCGCGGATGGGACGGGCGCAGGCGTTCGCGTTCTGGACGTGGGGGCCGGTCGGGGCCTCGTTCCTGGCCGCGCTCATCGCGGGTTTCACGCTGCCGCTGTTCGGCAACGCGTGGCAGTCGCAGGCGGTCATCATGGGCGTCGTGTCGCTGACGATGTGCGCGATCATCGCCTGGAAGATCGCCGAGCCGTCCGCGGCGCTGCGGGCGCAGGTGCTGGAGGACGAGCAGGCCGTACGGGTCGGGGAGATCCTCGAGCACGGCAAGGTCAGGGAACTGTTCAGGCATCCGCACCTGTGGGCGCACGTGCTCGGCAACACCGGCTGGCAGGTCCTCTACTGGACGTTCGCCATCTTCGGGCAGACGATCCTGACCGGCGCGTTCGGCATGGACGCGGCCGTGGCCAACCGTGTCGTGGCGCTGAGCATCGTGGTCAACGCCCTGGCCGTGGTGGTCGTCGGCCGCATGTCCGACCGGATGCGGCTGCGCAAGCCGTTCATCGCCGTGGGGACGGTGCTGACGGCGGGGGCGATGGCGTACTTCATCGCCCTGATCGGGCCCGGGGTCCCCACCGCCCACGTGACCGTCGTGTACGCGCTGATCCTGCTGTTCATGGGCGTCGCGTACGTGCCGTGGATGGCCAACTTCTCCGAGAACGCCGAGGACGTCGAGTCCCGGCTGCAGGGTTCGGCCCTGGGGCTGTGGGGCATGGTCGTCCGCGTCATGATCGTGGCTCTGCTGGTCGTGTCGCCGATCGTCGTGGAGGCCGGCGGCTGGCAGACGTGGCTGACCGTGGCGCTCGCCGGGCAGGTCGTGTTCCTGCTCTCCATGGCGGCCTTCAAGGGCCGCTGGCGGCAGGAGCGCACGGTCGCGCCGACGATCCCCGCCTAGCGTGCGGGCACGACGACCGACTGCGGGTTGCCAGGGGCGTACACCGTGATGCCCTGCGGAAGCGACTTGAGCTTCTCGATCTCGGCGCAGGACGGGCACTTGTCGTAGCCGTCCTGCCTGGCCCTGTTCGCCTCCGCCTCCGCCTTGGCCTGGGCCACTTTCGCCTGGGCCTCGGAGACGGCCGCGGCGGCGGCCAGCGAGCGGTCCACGGCCTTCTGCACCTCACCCGGCAGCGTCACCTTGACCAGCGTGAAGCGCAGCCCGGTCAGGAAGTCGCCGCCCAGCGTGACCGGAAGGTCACGGGCCAGCGAGGCGTTGACCGCCTCCTGCACCTTGGCGATGTTGGCGTTGCTGTCCTGTGGCTTGAGGCCGGAGCTTTCCAGCAGCGAGCAGGAGGGCACCAGTTCGGCGCAGCGCATCGAGCCGATCCGGCCGCGCAGCGCGTTGTCGATCACCGGCCGGACGGCCTGGCCGAAGAAGGCCGCCCAGCCCTCGTCGCCCTCCCACGGGTGGAGCGAGCTGTCGTCCTGGGCGCGGAACGTGCGCGTCCCGTACTTGTCGTCGAACGTCTTCAGCGTCTCGTGGTCGAGGTTGAGCGTGAAGTAGAGGGTGCCCTCGACACCGAGGTTGACGCCGTCGCTGCTCGGGACCGTCACCACGTCCACCCCGAGCGCGGTCGCCCGCTTGGCGTCCGCGGTGATGGTGTAGAAACGCTGCTGCGCCGGGTAGCGGTGCACGGACGACCACATGCCGGTCCAGGTCACCCCGGAGCCGGGGTCGATCACCTCGCGCACCTTGGTGTCGTCGAGCGGGCCGCCGTCGCGTACGACGGCCACCTCGCCACCGCTCGTGCTCTCCATGCCGCCGACACCCCCGATGAGCAGGGGGATCGCGATGATCGCGGCGATGACGGCCAGGGCGACTCTCATGGGGCTCCTCTCGCGCGGGCGGCGTCGGCAGCCGCCGCCCGCGGCTTTCGCGGCATCGTCGGAGAGGTCAGGCGAACGGCCCCACCTGGCCCGGCAGCGAGGGCTTGGCGGGGACGCCGGGATCGGCGGCGAGGTCGAGGTCGCGGGTCTCCGGGGCGATGGCCAGGCCCACGGCCGTGACCGCCAGGGCGACGACCACGTACACCGACACCGCCAGCGTGGTCTGGAACGTGTGGAAAAGCTGGAGCGCGATGACCGGTGCCAGCGAGCCGCCGACGATGCCGGCCACCTGGTAGCCCATGGAGGCGCCGCTGTAACGCAGGCGGGTGCTGAACAACTCGGCGATGAACGCGGCCTGCGGGCCGTACATGGCGGCGTGCGTGACCAGCGCCACGATGGCCGCCAGCGCGATCAGCGGGAAGGACTTGGTGTCGAGCAGCGGGAAGAACACGAACACCCACACCGCCGCGGCCACCACGCCCGCCAGATAGACCGGCCGCCGGCCGTACCGGTCGGACAACGCGCCGGCCACCGGGATCAGGGCGAGCTGCAGCGCCGAGGCGATCAGCACCGCGTTCAGCGCGTACGAGCGCGGCAGGGCCAGCTCCCCGGTGATGTAGACGATGATGTACGCCGTGAAGGTGTAGAAGGCGACGTCGACCCCGATCCGCGCCGTGAAGGCCGACAGCAGGGCGCGCGGATGCGTGCGCAGCACCTCGACCAGCGGCATCTTGGCCTTGGCGCCGTGCTGCTCGACCTCGGCGAACAACGGCGACTCCGAGATCTTCAGCCGGACCCACAGTCCCACGAAGACCAGTGCGCCGGACAGCAGGAACGGCACCCGCCAGCCCCACGACAGGAACGCCGCGTCGGACATCGTGAAGGACATGACCGTCAGCAGGCCCGTGGCCAGCACGTAGCCCGCGGGCACGCCGACCTGCGGCCAGCTGGCGTTGAAGCCGCGCCGACGGCCGTCGCCGTGCTCCAGCGACATGATGACCGCGCCGCCCCACTCGCCGCCGAGCCCCAGGCCCTGCACGAACCGGAGCAGCGCCAGCAGGATCGGCGCGATCACGCCGATGCTCGCGTATCCGGGCAGCACGCCGATGAGGAACGTCGAGACGCCCATCACCAGCAGCGTGACCACCAGGACGGTCTTGCGGCCCGCACGGTCGCCGAAGTGGCCGAACACGATGCCGCCCAGCGGGCGCGCCACGAACGCCACGGCGTTGGTCGTCAGCGAGGCCAGGACGGCGTTGAAGGGGTCGAGGTCGGGGAAGAACAGCTGGGGGAAAACGAGGGTCGCCGCGGTGGTGTAGAGGAAGAAGTCGTACCACTCCAGCGACGTGCCGATCAGGCTGGCGAGGATCACCCGCCGGGTCTGTTGCGTGGAGCCTGACATCGAACGCTCCCTAGAATTCGAGGGGGGATAGATTCAACGTAAGGATCGTTGAACAATTCGACAAGAGGTTTGCTCCATGATTTCCTGTCGAATGTGGATAACGTGGTTGCCGATCTCTCTCAGGACCGGCCCCGCCTGGGACGCAGCAGCACGGCGGAACGGGTGGCCGACATCCTGCGCGACCGCATCAGCGAAGGCTTCTTCCCTCCCGGCCAGCGCCTGTCGGAGGAGTCCATCTCCGAGGCGCTCGGCGTCTCGCGCAACACGCTGCGCGAGGCGTTCCGGCTGCTCGGCCACGAGCGGCTGCTCGACCACCGGCTCAACCGCGGCGTCTTCGTACGCCTTCCGTCGGCCGCCGACGTCGCCGACCTCTACCGCGTGCGCCGCGTGCTCGAAGGCGCCGCGGTTGGGCACACTCCCGACGACACGGAGCTCGCGACGATCGGCGAGGCCGTGCGCGACGCCGAGCGGGCCGCCGCCAAGGACGACTGGCAGGGCGTCGGCACCGCCAACATCCGCTTCCACCAGGCCCTCGTCTCACTCATCGGCAGCCCGAGGATCGACGAGGCCATGCGCCAGCTGCTGGCCGAACTGCGTCTCGTCTTCCACGTGATGGAGAACCCGCGGGCCTTCCACGAGCCGTTCGTCGACCGCAACCGCACGCTGCTAGAGCTCATGGGATCCGGCAGGCCCGACGCGGCCGCCGCCTATCTCGACGACTATCTCGACCACGCCGAGCGGCTGCTCATCCACGCCTTCGAGCCGAGCCGCTAGCGTGGGCGCATGGACCGGATCTTCACCCTCGACGAGGCCCGTACACTGCTCCCCGGCGTGATCGAGGACGCCGGCGCCGTCATCTCCGCCCGCGCCGACATGGCCGAGATCGACCACGACCGGCGGACGCAGGGCCGCTCCGAGCTCGGCGGCCTGCCCGAGCTGAAGGGGCTGCAGGCCCGCATCGAGGAGATCCTCAGCGGATGGAGCGAGCAGGGCATCGAGGTGAAGGGCATCGCGCCCGTGCTCGTCGACTTCCCCTCCGAGCTCGACGGCAGGTCCGTGCGCCTGTGCTGGATCGAGGGCGAACGCGAGCTCGGCTGGTATCACCGCACCGAGCTGGGCTTCGCCGGACGCCGCCCCCTCTGACGTCGAAGGGCGTTACGCGCGCTACGTGGACGGTCCAGGCCCCGGCGGGCATACGCTGCTGGAGTGGAGGTTCACCCGACCGTTCACTCGACCAAGGCGATGGCCGCGCGAGCCGTCGACCTGTGCGTGGCGCTGCTGCACGAGCAGCCGTCGATCGCGTCGGTGTCACGGATCCTGCGCGACCACGGGGAGATCGGCGAGCTCGATCTCAGCGAGAACGACCTGACGGCGATGCGGGACGCGGCCACCCGGCTGCGCGAGGTGCTGGGCGCACCGAGCACCGGCGAGGCGGCGGCCCTGCTCAACCGGCTGCTCGCCGGCGGAGCCCAGACGCCCAGGCTCACCAGCCACGCGGGCGCGACGACCTGGCACCTGCACGTCGACAGCGGTGACGACGCGCCATGGGGTGAGTGGTTCCTGGCGTCCTCGGCGATGGCGCTGGCGGTGCTGCTCGCCGACCACCAGCGGGTTCCCGGAGGGTTGTGCGCCGCACGCGGGTGCGGGCGGCCGTTCCTCGACCTCGGGGGCGGCAGCCCGCGACGCTACTGCAGCGCCCGCTGCGCCACCCGGGAGCGCGTCGCCGCCCACCGATCCCGCTCCGGCTCCGGGGCCGCGCCGCGCGTACCCGGCTGACCCCCTTCCCGGCGCCCGGCCGCCTTCGGTCACCACCTCCGGCCTCCGGTCACCGTCTCGGGAAGAGCACCGCCACGGCCACCGCCTGCAGCGCCGCTCCGGCCAGCAGGGCCGCACCGGGCGTGTACGCCGCCAGCGGGCCCGCCAGCGCGGAGCCGAACGCGTACGAGGTGATCTTCAGGCTGGCGGCCGTGGTGAACACCTGGCTCCGCAGGAGTGCGGGCGCCTCGCGGTGGCGTACGGAGAACAGCGCGGTGAGCTGCGGACCCTCACCCGCGCCCGCCACGGCGGCGGCGGCCACGGCGACCCAGAACGTCTCCGACACGGCCGCCAGCACCATCCCGGCCCCGAGCACCGCCGTCCCGCCGGCCAGCACCCGGTCCCACCACCGGGCAGCGTCACGGCCGGCCCGCGCCCGGCTCCCCGCGCGTGCCGGGGCGCGGGTGGCGAGGAGCGCGTTCACCGCCAGCCCGCACGCGGCCATGACGGCCAGCAGCAGCGCGCCGTGGCCGCTCTCGCCGGTGAGCCGGACGCCCAGCACGGGCGTCGCCACGACCAGCATGGCCAGCCCGGCACACGAGATCATCGACCCGGCCGTGGCCCTGCGCAGCGGCGGATTCCTGACGATGACGGCGAACCCCGCGACCAGCTCCGCCCTGACGGACCGCCCACCGCCGGACGCCCCCGCCTCGATGGCGGCCGGTGCTTCGACGGGCGGGCGCGTCCCACGGGGCCGCCGATCGGACGGCCTCGCCCCCGTGGGTGACCGGGCTGTGGATGACCGGTCCGTGGGGTTCGTGCCGGGGCGCGGGGGCAGGGCCCAGGCGATGGGAAGGGCTGCGGCCAGGAGCGCGACGCACGCGAGCATTGCATGGGTGGCGCCGCCCGCGGCCGCGAGCGCGCCCACCACGGCGGGACCGGCGAGCCCCGCCACGTTGTAGGTCATGGCGTCGAGCGCGGTGGCCCGGCCCAGCCGCTCGGGCCCGGTCACGAGCGGCAACTGGGCGGTCCAGCCGCCGGTGAGCGCGGGACCGAGCAGGCCGGTCGCGACCGCCACCCCGACGAGCAACGCCTCCGGCACCCGGCCGAGCCCGGAGAGGACCAGCAGGAGCCCGGCCGCGTACCCCGTCAGGCAGCAGGCCAGCAGCCTGCCGGGCCGCCGCGCCCGGTCGAGCAGCACTCCGAGCAGAGGCCCGCCCACGGCGGCCGAGACGGTGAGCCCGGCCAGCAACCACGACGCCGCCACGGGAGACCCTGTGACGGCGAGCCCCGCGACGAGCAGGGCGGGCCCGGACATCTCGTCTCCGGTACGAGCGGCCACGGCTCCGGTCATGTAACGCCATAACATGAGCAAGACGTTACATGAAGGTTCCGTGTGTGGGGGCGGGGTCGCCGGAAAGGGTGCTGGAGGCGCTTCGCGCCCAAGAGCGGCCCGGCCTGTGCGGACTGCGTGCCGCGCAGGCCGGGCGTGTCTCGGTGATCGAATGTGTGTTTGAACGATGACGTACACTCGTGGTCATGACAGCCGCGTTCCAAGCATCTCTGCTCGCCCTCGACGAGGAGCTCGCGATCGGGCCGCTCGGCGACACGGTGCGCAGGACCCACCTCGCCCACGGCGCCTGGATCGACCTCAGACCCGGCTGGCTGGCGGGCGCGGACGAGCTCTACGAACGGCTGGCCGAGACGGTTCCGTGGCACGCGGAGCGGCGGCACATGTACGACCGGGTCGTCGACGTGCCCCGGCTGCTGAAGTTCTACGACGAGCACGAGACGCTGCCCCACCCGGTGCTCGACGAGGCCAGGCGCGCGCTCGACCTGCACTACGGCGACGAGCTGGGCGAGCCGTTCCGCACGGCGGGGCTCTGCTTCTACCGCGACGGCCGCGACAGCGTGGCCTGGCACGGCGACACGATCGGCCGGGGCAGCACCGAGGACACCATGGTGGCGATCCTCTCGGTCGGCGACCCGCGCTCGCTGCTGCTGCGGCCGCACGGCGGCGGTTCCTCGATCCGCCACGACCTCGGCCACGGCGATCTCATCGTGATGGGCGGGAGCTGCCAGCGCACCTGGGAGCACGCGATCCCCAAGACCAGCCGCCCGGCGGGGCCGCGCATCAGCATCCAGTTCCGCCCGCGCGGCGTGCGCTGATCTGCCGGGAAGCGGCACTCCGGCGCGGCGGCCGGCCTCACGCGGGCGCCGCCCTCGAACGCCGGTGTTGAGGGGGAGGTCAGCGAAGGGTCAGGCGTGCGACCCGGCCCTGCTCGCCCGCCGCCCAGCATGACAGGTCCCGCGTGCACGACACGGTGTCGAACGAGCCGTCGTCGAACGTCTTCCAGCTCCTGCCGCCCGTGAACGTCACATCGCTCCCGGAGGGCCCGACCGCGACGGCGGCGAAGGGCGGGAAGGGCAGCCAGGTGACACCCGACCGGTACGCCGGCGGCGGCACGGCGGCAGCGCGCCAGGTCGCCCCGCCGTCCCCGGTGACCGCTCCGGCGCTCGGCGACTGCTGGCCGGGACGGTAGTCGCCGCCGACGGCGATGCCCCTGTGCCGGTCGCGGAAGGCCAGCGCGAAGACGCCGCGGGCCGGGTCGCCCGCCGGGATCGGGGTGTCGGCGACGGTCCACGTACGTCCGCGATCCTCCGAGTGGAACACCCGCGACCGCTCCGCCCCGCCACTGGGCAGCCAGGCGTCCCGGCCGCCCGCCGTCACGAGGCACTGCCCGCTCGCCGCGAACCCGGCCTCGCCCGGCAACGCCTCCGGCATGCCGTCGGAGGGCAGCACCTGCCAGCTCCGTCCGCCGTCCTCGGTCGCCAGGATGCGGAAGCGGCCGTCCACGGGGTCGCTCATGGCCAGCCCGTGCCGCCGGTCGAAGAAGGCCAGGCAGTCGTAGAACGCCTTCGGCTCGTCGTTCCTGAATGTCTCCGTCCACGTACGCCCGCCGTCGTCGGTGCGGTAGACGCGCGAGTCTGTGTGCTCGCCGATGGACAGCGCGACGGCGCTGCGCGCGTCGAACGCCTCGATGTCGCGGAACTCCAGCGCCGCCGCGCCGGGCGGTGCGACGTTCTGCCAGCTCCGCCCGCCGTCCACGGTTTTCAGCACGGTGCCCTCCGATCCGGAGGCCCACACCACGTGCCGGCTGACGGGCGACAGGCCGCGCAGCCGCGCCGTGACCCCGGTCCCCTTGAGCTCCCAGCCCGGCTCGGGTGTGCCGGCCTGGGCGGGAAGCGGGGCGGCGAGCACGAGGGACGCTGACAGAGCGCTCAACGCGATGCGAAGCTTCATGTCGGGCAAACTAGCCCAAAGGATCACCAGCGTCCATCGTTGCCTGCCCCTCGCCGAGGAACTCGCCGATCAGCGCGTTGACCCGGTCGGGGACCTGGCGGCTGGACCAGTGCCCGACGCCGTCAAGCAGGACGAACCGGCCGCCGGGGATGAGCGCGGCGGCGGCCCTGCTGCGGGCGGCGTTCACCCCCGCGTCCTTGTCCCCCTGGACGAGCAGGGCGGGGCAGGTGATCTCGCCGAGGTGCCGCCTGAGGTCGACGCGCATCCGCAGCGGGCCGATGGAGGCGTTCTGCCAGTCGGACGAGCCGGCTCCCGCGACCCGCACCTCCGCCATGATCTCGTCCACGACGTCGTCGAAGTCGTCGACGGGGCCGGCGAAGAGCGCACGCCTGGCGAACCGGGCGACGCTTTCTCGGCTCCTGAGCATGGCGCTCGGCAACGTCCTGCTCAGCAGCGGCAGCTTGGCGACGAGCCAGAGCGCCTGGTGCACGACGGGCGGGAACGACAGGATCCCGGCCGGGGCCAGCGCCACGATCCGGTCGACGCGGGAGGGGTGTTCGACGGCGTACGCGAGGGCGAGCGCGCCGCCCTGGGAGAGGCCGGCCAGGGCGGCCGAGGGCAGGTCGAAATGGTCGAGCACCTGGGTGATGGCGGCCAGCAGGCGCTCGTGGGTGGCCTGCCCGTTCCAGGGCCGGCTCCTGCCCTGCTTCGGCCAGTCGAGGGCGAGAACGCGGTGCCGGGAGCTCAGAGCCGGGATGAGGTGCCGCCAGCTGAGCAGCGCGTTGTCGATGCCCGCCCCGCTCAGCAGCAGCACGGGGGAGCCCCGGTCGCCCGCGCTGTAGACGTGCAGCCGGCCCTCCGGGCAGGTGAGGTAGGTGCCGCGGAGCCCGGACGGCTCCGCGGCCGTCCCGCCCGTCACCTGGTGCCCTTTTCCGTGCTGCCGGCTGCGGAGGACGTTCCCTCCCCGGCACCGGCGTCTGTGGCGGCGGCGTCTGTGGCGGCGAGGTACGCCTCCCACCGCTCCCACAGGGCCGGCAGCTCCTGTTCGAGGAACTGGTAGAGCAGGTGGACCCCGGCGAGCCGCTCACGACGCTCGGGCGCGCTGCCGGCCAGCATCCGCAGGCCGACCTCGGTCAGTTCACGGAACGCGGCCGTCTTCGCGTACCGGATGGCGACCATGCGGCTCCACCCGTCGGCGGCGATGCGGAAATACTCCTGCCGCTCGCCCCTGCGGCGGACACCCTGGACGAGACCGCTGGGGTGAGCAGCCGGGTGGCGCTGCTGATGGAGCTGCGGCTGACCCGGAGGACGTCCGCCAGCTCCGCCGCGCTCTGCTCCGGCGGGTCGCAAATGAGCAGCCATCCGACGACGCGGCCGGCGATCAGCGGCAGTCCCTCGCGGGCGAAGAAGACCGCGACGTCGTCGACGAACTCGTGCTCGGCTTCCGTGGGGGACTCATGTGCCGGACATTACCGTCATTGCAGTAATGACTGCAATGACGGCAGTGGGGGCATAGTGGCTCAGGCGGACACGCGGGACCCGCCCCACGACAGCAGGGTCTCGGCAGTGCTGAACCGGCGGCTGGAGACGGACTCGTCGAGCAGTACGCCGACCAGCCGCCGCCCCTCCACCTCGCCCGCGAACGCCAGGCAGTAGCCCGCCGCCCGGGTGAAGCCGGTCTTCAACCCGATCGCGCCCGGCGTCCCGAGCAGCCTGTTGGTGTTGCGCCAGCTGTAGGCACGGTGGTCGCCGGTGGCGGCGAGCGTGTGCCGCCGCGTACCGGCGACCTCCTTGATCAGCGGCACCTGGAGGGCCTTGGCCGCCAGCAGGGCCTGGTCCGCGGCCGTGGAGTAGCCGTCGCCGCGCGGGGTGGGAAGGCCGTCGGCGTTGACGTACTCGGTGTCGGACATGCCCAGCTCGCGGGCGGTCGCGTTCATCTTGGCGACGAATCCCTTGACTCCGGGGCCGTATGTGCGTGCCAGCGCGTGGGCGGCGTCGGCGCCCGAGGGGAGCATCAGGGCGTACATCAGTTCGCCGACCGTGAGGCGGTCGCCGGGGCGCAGGTCGGCTGTGGTGCCGCCGCCGTCCTCCGCGTACGCGACGTCCTCCGCCTTGATGCGGACCACGTCCGTGGGGTTGGTGGACTTCATGACGACATATGCGGTCATGGTCTTGGTCAAGCTGGCGACCGGCATCCGTTCGCCGGCATCCTTGCTGAAAAGCACGTCGCCGGACTCGGCGTCGATCAACTGGGCCGCGCGGCCGTACACCGCGGGGGCGTCGGTTTCGACGGTGGCGACGGCGGGCGGCGCCTGGGCGCCGGCAGGAGCGGTGACCCCGGTGACCAGGGCGGCTGCGCCTGCCAAGGCGACAAGAGGGGCTTTCCTGATACGCATGACGACAGGGTGCCGCCCTTTTTGGCATGCTGTTGACGGAATACAAGAAATCTTGTGACTGATGGCCAGAAGGCCCGATATTTCGGGGCTTTTCGTTAGGTAAATCTTTTACCGGAAACGCCTATCGATCGTGCCAGAACGTCTCTGTGATCCGTTCACCGTGCGCCAGCGCCGCGAACAGATCCTCCCAGAGTGGCATCACCTGCTCCGGCCCGTAGGCCCGTGCCGTCTCCGCCGCCGCTTTGCCCATGCGCACCCGCAGGTCCCGGTCGGAGACGACCCGGTTCAGGGCGTCGGCCAGCGCGCTCACGTCCCGAGGCGGCACCAGCACCCCGTCCGTCCCGTCGGTCAGCACGTCCTGGGGACCCGTCGGGCAGTCGAACGCGACGACGGGCAGCGCGTGCGCCATGGCCTCGATCATCACCATGGGCAGGCCCTCGAACCGGGAGCTCAGCGCGTACACGGAGGCGTTCGCCAGCTCCAGGTCCAGCCGGTCGGCACGCCCGGCAAGCGTGACGTGCCCGCCCAGGCCGAGGCGCTCCACGAGCCCGCCGAGCTCCGCCCTCCTGGCTCCCGTGCCGAAGATGCGCAGCCGCCATTCCGGATGCTCGGCCACCACCCGCGCGAAGGCCTCGATGAGCAGGTCGAACCCCTTCTGCGGGGTCAGCCGCCCGGCCGCGACCACCACGGGGTTCACCTGCCGCGACGGCTCACGTTCCACCCGGTGGACCGCGTTCGGGATCTGCACGATCGGCGCCCCCGGCAGCAGGCGCTCGTACGCGTGGCGGTTCGTGCGGGTCGGTACGGCGACCGCGTCGAGGCGGCCGTAGTGGCGGGCGATCTGCCTGCGGATGGTCTCGGGATAGGCCGACAGGTTCATGTGCTCCTGCGCGACCGTGAGGACCCCCTTGGGCGCGCGGCGGGCCGCGATCAGGCTGAGCGCGGGCCTCGTGGTCACGAGGACTCCGTCGCGCAGCGAGGCCACGTAGCCGATCGCGGCGCGCTCCACCCGTTCGGTGAAGTACGCGGCCGCGAACTCCCCGCGCGGCACGATCTTCCCCCGCAGCCGGCGCCACGCCCTGCGCCCGAGCGGGTCCGGAAGCCTGCCGCCGCGCTGGTCCACGAGCGTCACGATGGGCACGCGCGGATCGAGCCTGAACCGGGGCCGCTCGCATCGCCGTACGAGGCTGACCACCTCTACGTCGTGACCCGCGGCGGCCATCGCGTTGGCGTGGTTGACGACCGTGCGGATGGTGCCGCCCATGCCGTAGGCGTGCAGCATGAAGTAGCGGATCCTCATGGGGCGTGCTCCCGGGTCCGGCAGCCGTGTGCCCGCGTGTCCGGGGCGGGCGGCACGCGTGCGGCGGGCGCGCGTGAGGGGGCGGGACCGGACCTGGCCAGCGTCGTGCTAGATGTTCGCTGCCGGTTCATGCCGGTGCAGAGTAACGACCGTTCCTGGCAGTTGCCTGGCAACGGCGGCACGCAGGGCGGGGCGCGCGTCCGCGCACATGATGATCAACACTCGCTAGGGTGGCCCGGAGCGGTGCCCGGCGAGGTCGAGAGGGATGAGCATGGACGAGGTACGCCCGGAGGACGACGTGATCCTGGGCATGATCGCCGATCGCCTGAGTGCGGCCATGGGCAGGCCGTGGCAGGTCGAAGGGGGCGTCGCAGGGGTCATGGCCAAGGGGCCGGGCACGCTCGCCGTCATGCTGGGGGACGACCACTCCGGCGGTCCGCGCCACCTCGACCTCGACTTCGTGCTCAACGTCGACCGCCCGGGGGACACCACGATCAGCGACTGCGTGGCGGGCTACGGCGGCACCCCCGAGGAGGCGCTCGACCGGGCCGTCCAGGTGTGGCTCGGCACGACCGGCAGCGCCCTGCTCGAACTGCTCGTCCAGGACGGCTCGCACGCCGGCCACTTCGGCCCCGGCGACCCCGACGGCTTCCCCGGCTGGCACGCCATCCATGGCGGCATCATCGGCTGGGGCACCGGCGACGACCACGAGGCCGTCCAGCGGTGGGCCGTCCAGCACGTGCTCCTGCCGCACCTGGCCCCCGCGCTGAAGGGCACATTCGAACGCGAGGGACTGATCGGCGTCAAGGCGTTCTTCGGCGGGGGCGAGGGCACCGAGACGGCCGAGGTCCGCGTCAACGGCGCCTACCACGAGACGGGCTCGCGCGCCCTAACCGAGCTGGACTGGCCACGCCCCGAGCAGGGCCTGTCGTACGCCCGCACGTTCGTCCTGCTCGTGCACGACGAAGCCGGCTGACCGCCGCCCGCCCGCGCCCGCCGCGGCCAGGGCGTCCACCGGCCGCGCGCTCGCCCCCTCCGCCTGTTAGCGTTACCGCCAGGGGGTGAGCCGCGGTGAGATCCAGGAATGGCAGGCCTGCGGTGCTCATGGACGTGGCGGTGCTCGCCGGTGTGTCGGCCATGACCGTCTCGCGAGTGCTGAACGATCCCGACCGGGTGCGTGCCGAGACCCGTGCGCGGGTGCTGGCCGCGGTCAGGGAGCTCGACTACCGGCCCAACCAGGCGGCCCGCCAGCTCGTGACCGGCCGCTCCGGCGTGCTCGGCGTGGTCAGCATCGACACCACGCTCTACGGCCCCGCCACCACCCTCTACTACATCGAGCAGGCCGCGAGAAACGCCGGCTACAACGTCAGCATCGCCAGCCTCAGCTCGCTCAACCGCAGGTCGATGGAGGATGGCGTGCAGCGGCTGCGCGCCCAGGCCGTCGACGGTGTGATCATCGTCGCGCCGCACGAGTCGGCCTCCGAAGGGCTGCGGCACCTGCCGCCCGAGATGCCGGCCGTGGCGGTCGACGCCGGCGACGACATTCCCGTGCCCGTGGCCAAGGTCGACCAGCGGGCCGGAGCCGTACGCGTGACCAGGCACCTGCTCAGCCTCGGCCACCGCACGGTCTGGCACGTCGCGGGCCCGGCCGACTGGCTCGACGCCAACGGCCGCATCGAGGGCTGGCGCGGGGTGCTGGAGGAGGCCGGCCGGCCGGTGCCCGACGTGGTGCGCGGCGACTGGAGTGCGCGCTCCGGCTACCGGCTCGGGCGCGGCCTGGCGCAGGAGCCCGAGGTAACCGCCGTGTTCGTGGGCAACGACCAGATGGCGCTCGGCGTGCTGAGGGCGCTGCGCGAGGCGGGGCGGCGAGTGCCCGAGGACGTCAGCGTGGCGGGCTTCGACGACATCCCCGAGTCGGCCTACTACTGGCCGCCGCTGACCACCGTACGCCAGGACTTCGGCGAGGTCGGCCGGCTCGCCTTCCACATGCTGCTCGATCGGATGGCGGGGGCCGACACCGACGGGCGGCGCCTGGTCGAGCCGGAGCTCGTCGTCAGGGAGAGCACCGGCGCCGCCCCCGGGATGAGCGTCAGGCCAGCCTGATCACGTTCCACGACACCGGCGGCAGCAGGACGCGGGCCGGGTCGTGCTCGACGTCGGGGTTCGGCCTGGGCGCGATCCGGTCGGGGGCGTCGGCCGTGTTGCGGGCGTAGACGTCGGCGTCGGTCAGGGTGGTGGCCTCGACGATGCGCCGCCCGCCGAGCGCCCGCGCGTCGATGGTCAGCGACAGCGGCGCGTCGGTGGAGCGGTTGACCGCGAACAGCGTCGTGCCCTCCTCGGCGTGCGTGGCCACGGCGTGCAGCAGCGGCACCTCGCCGTACTCCTTCGTCTCGTACGACGGCGAGACCGGCTCCACCCGCAGCACGTCGCCCGCCGCGTGCCTGGACGCCTGCGCGAACGGGTGGAACGTCGTCTGGCGCCAGGCCCGCCCGCCGGGCTCCGTCATGATCGGCGCGATGACGTTCACGAGCTGGGCCAGCGACGCGGCCGTCACCCGGTCGCTGTTGCGCAGCAACGTGATCAGCAGCCCGCCGAACGCCACCGCGTCGGCCAGATGGTAGTGGTCCTCCAGCAGCGGCGGCGCGACCGGCCAGTCCTTTGGCGGCTCGGCGTTCTGGAACCGCGACAGGTACCAGACGTTCCACTCGTCGAAGGAGACGTCGATGCGCTTGCGCGACTTCAGCCGTGCCCCCACGTGGTCGGCGGTGGCCACGACCGAGGAGATGAAGTACTCCATGTCGGTCGAGCAGGCCAGGAAGCTGCCGAGGTCGCCGTCCTTCTCCTCGTAGTAGGCGTGGCAGGAGACGTAGTCGACCACGTCGTACGTCTCCTCCAGCACCGTGGCCTCCCACGCGCCGAAGGTCGGCATGCCCGAGCCCGAGCTGCCGCAGGCCACCAGCTCCAGGTTCTTGTCCATCGTGCGCATCGCGCGGGCGGTCTCCGCCGCCAGCCGGCCGTATTCGCGGGCCGTCTTGTGGCCGGTCTGCCAGGGGCCGTCCATCTCGTTGCCGAGGCACCACATCCTGATGCCGTGCGGTTCCTTCGAGCCGTTGGCGACGCGCAGGTCCGACAGCGTGGTGCCGGAGGGGTGGTTGCAGTATTCGAGCAGGTCGAGGGCCTCGGTGATACCGCGGGTGCCGAGGTTGAGCGCCATCATGGGCTCCACGCCTGCCTTGCGGCACCAGCGCACGAACTCGTCGACGCCGACCTCGTTCGTCTCGGTGCTGTGCCAGGCCAGGTCGAGCCGGCGCGGCCGCTCGGCGAGCGGGCCGATGCCGTCCTCCCACCGGTAGCCGGAGACGAAGTTGCCGCCGGGGTAGCGGACGGTGGACACGCCCAGTTCCCTGGTCAGGTCGAGCACGTCGCGGCGGAAGCCGTCGCCGTCGGCCTCCGGGTGGTCCGGCTCGTAGATGCCGGTATAGACGCATCGCCCGAGGTGTTCGACGAACGTGCCGAAGGTGCGCCGGCGTACCGGAGCCACCTTGAACGCGGGATCGAGCGTGATTTCTGCCTGGTGCACGGAGAGGACTCCTGGTGTCGCGCGGGCATGACGTCGTTTGAGATTGTTAGCGTTATCAGTAGGTGGGGTCAAGGGTCGGGCTCGCTCCTCCCGTCCCGGCAAGCGGTTTCCGCGGAGGCCTTGACATGCCAGGTGTTACCGCTAACACTCGGGTAACCCCAACGAAACTAGGGGTCTGCGCGGCGACCCCGCAACCCGGCGGATCGCCACCGTCGCCTGCGACGCGGTGCGGCAGGTTGGTTCGCGGGTGCCCTGAAAACCTCTGTTGTTAACGAGAACATCAGCGAGCACGGCCAAGCATCGGCACGGCCAAGCATCGTCTCGGTAGGAAGAGGCCACTGTGCACGGTCCCCCCGTCATCTCGCGCCGGCATCTCCTCGGCGGCAGCCTCGCCCTGCTCGGGGCCGCCGCCTCCGGCTGCGCCATCCCCGTGGGACTCGGCTCCTCCCAGACACGGGTCCAGTACTGGCATTTCCTGGGCGCGAGCGACGGGATCATCATGAACAACATGGTGAACGCGTTCGCCGCGAAAGCCCCGGAGATCTTCGTCGAGGAGAACGTGCTCGCCTGGGGCGAGCCGTACTACACGAAGATCGCCATGGCGGGCTCCGGCGGGCGATCGCCCGACCTGGCCACCTTCCACCTGGCCAGGCTCGCCGGGATCGGGGCCGGCCAGATCCTCGACCCCGTCAACGAGCGCCTGCTGGAGGAGGTCGGCCTGCGTGGCTCCGATTTCAGCCCGCCGATCTGGGAACGCGCTCACATCGACGGCGTCCTGTACGCCATTCCGTTCGACGCCCACCCGATGGTGCAGTACTACAACACCGACATCTGCGACAAGGCCGGGCTGCTCGGCTCCGACGGCAAACTGCGGCCCACCAACGGCGTCGACGAGCTGGTGGAGCAGCTGACCAAAGCCAAAGAGGTGATGGGCGGCAAACCGCCGCTCGCCTTCGACTCGCTCGGCCTGGGCACGGTCGGGCCGTGGCGCGTGTGGTGGTCGCTGTACCCGCAGAGCGGCGGCACCCTGCTGTCCGACGACGGCACCACGATCACCATCGACGACGCCAAGGCGCTCGAAGCGCTGCGGTTCATGCAGCGGCTCGGCAAGGAAGGGCTGTGCGACTGGCGCACCGACTACGGCGCCTCCGTGGCCAACTTCACCAACGGCCAGGCCGCCTTCCTGTGGAACGGCGACTGGGAGACCACCGGGCTCAAGGACCGCAAGACGCCGTTCAGCATGACCCGCTTCCCCCCCGTCTTCGGCACGGGCTCGGCGCAGGCCGACTGCCACGCGTTCGTCCTGCCGCACCAGCGCGACCGCGACCCAGAGGTCGAGCGCGCCACGTACGAGTTCATCGCCTACCTCGTCAAGAACAGCGCCGAGTGGGCCGTGGCCGGCCACGTGCCCGCGTACCTGCCGACTCTCGAACTGCCCGAGTATCTCGCGCTGGAGCCGCAGTCGGAGTACCGCTCGGTCATCACCGAGGTCGCGCTCGATCCCCAGGTGTGGTTCGCGGGCTCAGCGTCCCGGTTGTGGATCGAGTTCGGCGAGGCGTTCTCCCCCGTCATCAGCGGTGAGCGGACGCCGGAGGAGGGCCTGGCCGCGGCCAAGGCCTCGCTGAACCGGCTGCTGTCCGCCCCGAACCCCTTCCCCGACGAGAAGCGCCCATGACCGGGATCACCGAGGACCCCGGCATCTTGGTCATCCGAGCGACGAAGGAGCGCCCATGACCACCACCGTCGCGGCTCCCGCGACCTCCTCCGGCCCTGTCGCGAGGGCCAAGGTCCGGCGCGGCTGGACGCAGCACGGGCTGCTGTTCGTGGCCCCGTTCCTGCTGATCTACGTGGTCTTCCTGGTCTGGCCGACGCTGCTCGGCTTCCGGTTGAGCCTGTCGAGCGTCAACATCGCCGGCGGCAACGACCACCTCGTCGGCTTCGCGAACTACGCCGAGGCCTTCGGCGACCCCCGCATGTGGCGCTCGTTGTGGAACACACTGGTCTTCACCGTGCTCAGCACGATCCCGCTGGTGCTGCTCGGGCTGGCCTTCGCGCTGCTCGTGCACCACCTGCGCTTCATGCAGTGGTTGTGGCGGCTGTCGTTCTTCGGGCCGTTCCTGCTGCCGTCCGCCGTGGTGTCGATCCTCTGGCTCCAGATGATCTACCCGCCCGACTACGGGCTGCTCAACGGCACGCTCGGCACCGACGTCCTGTGGCTCGGCGACCCGTCCACGGCCATGTGGTCGGTGGTGCTGACCACGGTCTGGTGGACGGTCGGCTTCAACTTCCTGCTCTACCTGGCCGCCCTCCAGGCCATCCCGCACCATCTCTACGAGGCCGCCTCGATCGACGGCGCCACGGCCTGGGACAAACTGCGCTCCATCACGCTCCCGCTGCTCGGCCGTACGACGGCGCTCATCGTGGTGCTGCAGCTGGTCGCCTCGCTCAAGGTCTTCGACCAGATCTACCTGATGACCGGCGGCGGCCCCGAGGACGCCACCCGGCCCATCATCGAGTACGCCTACGACGTCGGCTTCACCGGTTACCGCATCGGCTACGCCTCGGCCGTCTCGTACATCCTGTTCGTCCTGATCGTCATCGTCTCCCTGGCGCAGCTCCGGCTGTTCCGCAAGCGCGAGGAGGTCGCGTCGTGACCAAGCGGTTCAGCGTCAGCCAGGCCGTCCTCCTGCTGGTCGCGCTCGTGCTTGCGGCGATCTGGCTCGCCCCCATCGCCTGGGCGGTGGCCACGTCGCTCAAGCCCGAGGACGAGACCACGGTGACCCCGCTGCAGTGGTTCGGCAGCGAGATCACCTTCGACTCGTACGCGCTGGTCCTGGAGACCGGCGGCATCCTCAAGTGGGCCGTCAACTCCACCGTCACCGCGGTCATCGTCACGTTCCTGACCGTGCTGTTCTCGGCCATGGCGGCGTACGGGTTCGCGCGCACCCAGTTCAAGGGGCAGCGGGTGCTGCTGGCGCTGATCCTGGCCGGCATCATGGTGCCGCCGCAGGTGCTCATCGCGCCGCTGTTCGCCGAGATGGTGGCCTTCGGACTGGTCGACACCTGGTGGGCGATCATCCTGCCGCAGGTGGCCGCGCCTCTGATCGTCTTCATCCTGTTCAAGTTCTTCCAGGACGTGCCGCCGGAGCTGGAGCAGGCCGCGTTCGTGGACGGGGCCGGGCGGTGGCGGGTGTTCTTCACGATCGTGCTGCCGCTCTCACGGCCCGTGCTGGCCGCGGTGTCGATCTTCACGTTCATCAACACCTGGAACAACTTCCTCTGGCCGTTCCTCGTCTCCACCGACCCGAACACCATGACTCTGCCGGTGGGCCTGGCCAACGTCGTGCAGGGAACCTTCGGCCTGCGGTACGCGCAGATCATGGCCTCGGTGGTGCTGGCCGGGCTGCCGCTGCTGGTCGTGTTCGTGTTGTTCCAGCGGCAGATCGTACGCGGCGTCGCCCACAGCGGCCTGGCCGGCCAGTGACCCGCGCGAACCTGAGCCGCGCCGAGGTCACGGCCACCACGGCGAGGACGGCGGCGACCAGACCGACGACGACGCCGGGCACACGCAGCACCGGCAGCAGCGTCGCCGCCGCACCGACCAGTCCGAGCACCAGCGCGACGACCCCGATCACGGGAGTGGGAGGGGCGGGGGCCAGGCGACTTGGCGCGCTACGCCCTCCGTGGTCCGCCGGCCGATCCCTCGGCATGATCACCTCGCCGATCGACCTGTCACGGCTCGGCCGCTGCTTGTAGTCGAGACCAGTGTCAAAAACCGTGATCGGGGAACGATATGACCATGACAGGCGCCGCACCCGAGGCCGGCCCCGTTTCCCTCAAGCGCGCTATCGGCCCCAAGCTTCTCGTCCTGTTCATCATCGGTGACATTCTGGGCACCGGCGTCTACGCCCTGACCGGCACCGTGGCCGGTCAGGTCGGCGGCGCTCTGTGGCTGCCCTTCCTGCTCGGCTTCGTCATCGCGATGCTCACCGCGATGTCGTACGTCGAACTGGTCACGAAATACCCCAAGGCGGCAGGCGCCGCGCTCTACACCCAGAAGGCGTTCAAGCGACCCTTCTTCACGTTCATGGTCGCGTTCACGGTCATGTGCTCCGGCCTCACCTCGGCCAGCGCGGCGGCCCGCGCGATCGGCGGCGACTACCTGGAGGCGTTCTTCACGCTGCCGAGCGTGGTCGTCGGCATCGTCTTCATCGTCGCCGTCGCGGCGCTGAACTACCGGGGCGTCTCCGAGTCGGTGAAGACCAACATCGTGTTCACACTGATCGAGCTCACCGGCCTGCTGGTGATCATCGCGATCGGCGTGTACACCGTGTTCACGGGCGCGGGAGAGCCGTCGAGGCTGGCCGAGATCGACACCGAGCAGGCGGGCGGGCTGATGTACGCCCTGCTCGGCAGCACCGCACTGGCCTTCTTCGCGTTCGTGGGCTTCGAGGACTCGGTGAACATGGCCGAGGAGACGCGAGACCCCGCACGGAACTTCCCCCGGGCGATCTTCCTCGGTGTGACGATCACCAGCATCGTCTACATCCTCGTGGCCATCACCTCGTCGCTCCTCGTCAGGCCCGAGGTCCTGGAGGAGTCGTCCGGCCCGCTGCTCGAGGTGGTGAAGGCCGGCGGGCTCAACTTCCCGCCGCAGTTGTTCGCCGCGATCGCCATCTTCGCCGTCGCCAACACGGCCCTGATCAACATGATGATGGCGTCCCGGCTCGTGTACGGCCTGGCGAACGAGCGGGTGGTGCCACGCCGCCTCGGCTGGGTCGACCCGCGCCGACGTACGCCGGTGATCGGCATCATCTTCACCACCGCGCTGGCCATCGCGCTCATCTCGACGGGGGAGATCGCAGGGCTCGGCGACACGACCGCGTTCCTGCTGCTGTGCGTCTTCACCGTCGTCAACGTGGCCGTGCTCGTGTTGCGCAAGGACCGGGTGGAGCACACCCACTACCGCACGCCCACGGCCCTGCCGGTGGTCGGCGCCGTGCTGGCCTTCATCCTGGCCAGCCCGCTGACCGGCCGGCCCGTCGAGGTCTATATCCGGGCCGGCGTGCTCCTGGCCATCGGACTGCTGCTCTGGCTGATCAACTGGCTGGTGGTGCGCCGCCAGAGCGAATCCTAGGCACAGGCGGAAACGAACGAACCCCGGCTGCGGCGCAGGCCGGGGTTCGCTCGTCGATGGTGGACGATACTGGGATTGAACCAGTGACCTCTTCCGTGTCAGGGAAGCGCTCTCCCGCTGAGCTAATCGTCCATGGAGGTGGCGACGGGATTTGAACCCGTGTGGACGGCTTTGCAGGCCGCTGCCTCGCCTCTCGGCCACGCCACCGAGCCCAAACTCCGAGCGGAAGACGGGATTCGAACCCGCGACCCTCACCTTGGCAAGGTGATGCTCTACCACTGAGCCACTTCCGCGTTGCTCCGACAACTCTAGCGGGTTTTTCGACCAGATGCTTCCGGTCCTTCGTCGTGGAGCAGCCGGGCCATGCTGCGCTCGGTCGCGGGCAGGGTGAAGAAGATCTCCAGGATCCGCGTCAGGCGGTGCACCTCGATGCGGTGGAAGGAGGGGCCCTCGGAGCGGGCCAGCACCAGGGACAGCGCCAGTGGCGGCAACGGGGCGTGGACGACGTGCAGGCCGTCGTCGAGGGTCAGGGCCATCGGGCGGGCCGGAAAGCCGGCCGGCATGGCGGGCGGCTCCTCGGGGGCGCGCCAGCTCGCGTAGACCACCCGCTGCTCGGCCGTCGTCGTGGCCGCCCAGTCGGCGCTGAACAGCACGGGGAGCGAGTCGACAAGCGTGGTCAGCGCCCGGTCGCCCGCCGTGGTGATGTATTTGAGTATCTCCAGCTCGGGGTAGGTGCCGGGAGCCTCCCGGGTGGTCCAGATCCCCTCGACCGTCACACCCTCGACGCCTTCCAGGCTCTTGACCAGCGTCTGCCTGGGCGTGCCCGCCGGGTTGAAGATCGTGATGTCGTCGACGGCCCGCCCGTCGCCCCGGTCGAGCACAGTCACCTGCGTGATGTCGGCCCCCGCCGCACCCAGGACCCTGGTCACCTGGGCCAGGGAACCCGGCCGGTCGGGCAGCACCAGGCGCACTCGAAGAAGCATCCGTGTCCCTTCGCATGAAGATGCCGGTTCCCAGTTTATCGGTGAGGGGTGCGGCGATCTGCCCTTTCGACGCCGCTTCGCTGAGTGTCCGACGCCCGCGAACGTGTCCGGCTTGGCCGGCCGCGCTGGAGACGCTGAGGACGTGCTGACGCGGCGCAGGACGAAATGGGGTCGCGGACGTTCGTCCAGGGAGGTGCGGGGCCCGCGCAGCAGTCGCACCCCCGGGCGAATACCGCTCGCGGCCTGACCTGCGCTACAACTGAGCGGGTGAAGATTGGGCCGATCGAGGTGTGGCCGCCGGTGGTGCTCGCGCCCATGGCGGGCATCACCAACGCGCCGTTCCGGGTGTTGTGCCGGCAGCAGGGCGCGGGGCTGTTCGTGTCCGAGATGATCACGACGCGGGCGCTGGTCGAGCGCAACCCCAAGACGCTCAGGATGATCCGCTTCGCCGGGTCCGAGCGGCCCAGGAGCATTCAGCTTTACGGCGTCGACCCCGCCACCGTCGGCCGGGCGGTCCGGATGGTCGCCGAGGAGGGCCTCGCCGACCACGTCGACCTCAACTTCGGCTGCCCGGTGCCCAAGGTGACCAGGCGCGGGGGCGGGTCCGCGCTGCCGTACAAACGGCATCTGCTGCGGCGGATCCTGCGTGAGGCGGTCGCGAACGCCGGCGCGCTGCCCGTGACGATGAAGATGCGCAAGGGCATCGACGACGACCACCTGACCTACCTCGACGCGGGGCGCATCGCGGCCGAGGAGGGGCTCGCGGCGATCGCCCTGCACGCCCGCACGGCCCGCCAGCACTACGGAGGCGTGGCCGACTGGGAGGCCATCGCGCGGCTCAAGGAGGCCGTGCCCGAGATCCCCGTGCTGGGCAACGGCGACATCTGGTCGGCCGGCGACGCGCTGCGGATGGTGGCGCGCACCGGCTGCGACGGCGTGGTCGTGGGGCGCGGGTGCCTCGGCCGGCCGTGGTTGTTCAAGGACCTGGAAAACGCGTTCAACGGCAGCCCCGAGCGGGTCAGGCCGGCGCTCGGCGAGGTGGCCGAGACGATGGCCCGGCACGCCGAGGGGCTGACCCGCGTCTTCGACATCGAGCGCTACGCGGTGGCCGACTTCCGCAAGCACGTCGGGTGGTATCTGAAGGGCTTCACGGTCGGGAGCGAGCTGCGGCGCGAGCTGGCCACGGCGGAGTCTCTCGACCAGCTGCGCGCGGGCCTGGCCAGGCTGGAGCACGACCAGCCGTGGCCGGCCAACACCGACACGCCGCGCGGCAAGTCGGGTGAGCGGTCCAAGGTGCTGCTGCCCGAGGGGTGGCTGGACGATCCGTGGGACTGCGTGGTGCCGGAAGAGGCGGAGTCGGACGTCTCGGGCGGATGAGCCGATCCCGGGCCGGCGTTCAGTGCGGACCGGTGATCTCGGTGCCGCACGGTCCGCCGCCCACGGCGGGCTCCAGCCGTACACGCTCACCCGACATCGTGAGCGTCGGGTAATACTCGGCGATGCGCTCGGCCGAGCGGCCGACGTAGTGGCAGATGAAGCTGCGCCTGAACCGGTCGCTCGTGCTGTTGGGCTCCGAGCCGTGCACCAGGCTGCCGTTGAAGAACAGCACGTCGCCAGGGGCCATGTCGACCGGCACCCGTTCGAGGCCGGGCGGCGGCGGCACGTACTCTCTGGTGAACGAGGTGCCCTGGTCGGCCTCCTCCGGGCAGAACAGGTCCATCAGGTGCGTCCCCGGCACGACCTCCAGGCCGCCGTTCGCCCGGTCCACCCGGTCGAGCGCCACCCAGGCGGCCACACAGGTGCCCGGCTCGACGCGGAGGTAGAAGTTGTCCTGGTGCAGGGCCTGGCCCCTGGCACCGGGAGGCTTGAAGTAGAACATGCTCTGGGCTGCTATCGGCTCCTCGCCCAGGAGGTCGTGGAGTATCGCGGCGATGCGCGCGTCGAGCAGGAACCGCAGGGCCACGTCGTTCACCTGGTGCGGATGCATGATGCGCGGATAGTCGCGCAGGATGTCGTACGGACGGCCGGGTTCCTGCGGCTGCGGGGCGAAATGGCCGGGGATCGGCCCTCCGGCGTGCAGCGCCATGAACTCGTCGCGCAGTTCGGCCGCCTCCTCTCCCGAGAGGAGGGCGGGAGCCAGCATGAACCCCTGGTCGTGAAAGTCGCTGAGCCTCATGCAACTCACGCTAGGCGGCACGTTCGTGGGACGGTATGCCTGTGAATGCTGCGGACCTGTCTGTTCCTGCTGCCGAACTGTTGATCGTGGGCCACTACGACAAGCTGCCCGGCTACGCGACCCGCCGTCCCATCGGGTCGCCCAGTTGGCTGCTGGTGTGGACGGAGGCGGGGGAGGGGCTCGTCGAACAGGGAGGTACGTCCTTCACGATGGGCGCGGGGGATCTCGCGGTGCTGGCGGCGGGGGTGGCGCAGCACTACCGGGTACGAACGGGAGCGCGACGGTGGCGGTTCTGGTGGGTGCACTTCCAGCCGCGGCCAGGCTGGGCGGCGTGGCTGGCGCCGTACGCGGAGGGCGACGGCTGCCATCGGGTCGCCGGGGTGCCGCCGTCCGTGCACGGGCGCATCGGGCAGGCGTTCCAGCGGGCGCTCCAGGACGCCCGCTGGGCACCCGGACTCACACCCCCGTCCCTGGCCGAAGCCCCTGCCCCGGGACGGGGCATGACGCGGGATGCCGCACCGGGCGGGGTGCCGGCTGGGGTGCCGGGTGAGGTGTGGGTTCCGGCGCTTGCCGTGGGCGGGCCGGCGCGGGAGCTGGTGCTGGGCGCCGTCGAGGAGGTGCTGGTGCTGGCCACCGCGTCCGCCCGCCCCGAAGGGACGCGTACCGGCGAGGAAGGCGACGCGCGCGTACGTCGGGCCCTGGCGATCATCGAGGCCGAGCCCGGCGCCCCGCACTCGGTGGCCTCGCTGGCCCGCGCCGTCGCGCTCTCGCCCTCCCGCTTCGCCCACCTGTTCGCCGAGGCGACCGGTCAGACGCCCATGAGGGTGGTACGCCGGGCGCGGGCCGTCCACGCCGCGAGCCTGCTGGAGGTGACCGACCTGGACGTCGGCCAGGTGGCGGAGGCGTGCGGCTTCGTCAGCCCGTTCCACTTCAGCAGGACCTTCAGCAAGGAGTACGGGATGCCGCCCCGTGACTATCGCGCCCGGCTGAGGGACCGGGGGCCCGCTCAGACGTCGACCGGGCCGCCGCTGCGCCAGTAGACGTTGCCCTCCCTGGACAGCAGCCCCTCGTCCACCAGGTAGCGGCGCAGCGCCGCGTGGTCGTCGTGGAAGGCGCGCAGGGCCACGTTGACGTCCTTCTCCGGATAGCGCACCCCCGGATCGAACACTCGTACGATGTACCGGAGCACGACGAGCCGTTTGTCCCGGCGCATCGCCGTGGTCGTCAGCCGCCCGCCCACCAGGAACGTCCGTAGCACCCGCTCCTCCGGGTCGAGCTCCTCCGCCGGTGCGGCGTGGGCGCGCAGCAGTTCGCGGAAGCGCTCGGGCGTGGCCTGCCATTTGCCGTCGTCGTCGCGGGCGGCCAGGCCGCCGGTGGCCAGCTTGTGCAGCGTCTTCGGGGACAGGTCGCCGGGGAGCCCGAGCACCAGGGCAGCGAAGGCGCGCAACGTGTCGTCCTGGGCGAGCAGCCCGAGGACGCGCCGGAGGTCTTGGTCGTTCACCCGGCCCATTTTGTCCTATGATCGAAGCGCGGCCTCCTGACTCGCTGTAACCGCGCATGTCACGAAATGTCTCGATCTTGAGACATGGTGATGACACGACCTCGACGCTCCGGACCGGACACTTAATCGACAGGCCTGTGCCGGGGCGCCCTTGCCAGTCCGTTCCGGCACAGGGCTTGTCGCTTTTCTGAGACCGGCCGGCCCCCACGCCGGTGCGAGACCGGATCACGGCGGCATCGGCCCGGGTCCTCGTCAGAGCCGGAAGATCCAGTGGCGTGCCGCTCGGGCTCGCTCACGCGCTCACCGAGCCGGACCCCGAGCGACGCCGCTGGGTGACGGGCGCCCGGCTCTGGCGACGCCGGCCTCCAGCGGCCCGCCGCGCAGGGGACGGCCGGCGACCTCGACGGGGATCAGAGCCGGTTGAGCCCGATCACGTGGAGCACCGCCCGGCCCTCCTCATCGGATGCGGCCAGGTCGACCTGGGCGTCGATGCCCCAGTCACCGTCGCCGGCCGGATCCCTGATCGTCTGCCTGACCTTCCACAACCCGCTCTCCTCCTCGATGCGCAGCAGCGCGGGCCCCCGGGCGTCGGCGTCGGTGAGGATCTCCTCGTGATCGTCGTAGTAGGCGTCCAGCGCCGCGCCCCAGTCGACGTCGGGGGCGAGCTCCTCCAGCTCGTCCTCCTTCTCGATGGCGGAGAGCTCGACCAGCCGGAACATGGCGTTGCGTACCAGCACCCTGAACGCCCGCGGGTTCGCGGTGACCGGGCGCACCGTGGCTTCGAGCTGGTTCTGCTGCTCCAGCACCGCGGCCGGGTTGGTCAGCTTCTCCCATTCGTCGATCAGCGACGAGTCGACCTGGCGGACCAGCTCGCCGAGCCACTCGATCAGGTCGACCAGGTCGTCGGTCTTGAGGTGCTCGGGCACCGTGCGCGACAGGGTGCGGTAGGCGTCGGCCAGGTAGCGCAGCACCGTGCCCTCGGACCGGGCCAGCTCGTAGAACTGGATGTACTCGGCGAACGTCATGGCCCGCTCGTACATGTCGCGCACCACGGATTTCGGGCTGACCGTGTAGTCGCCCACCCACGGATGGCCGCGCCGGTAGGTTTCGTACGCGCCGAGCAGCAGGTCGTCCAGCGGCATCGGATACATGACCTCGGCCAGCTGCTCCATCCGCTCTTCGTATTCGATGCCGTCGGCCTTCATCTGCGCGACGGCCTCGCCCCTCGCCTTCTTCAGCTGGGCCGACAGGATCTGGCGGGGGTCGTCGAGAATCGACTCCACGATCGACACCACGTCGAGCGCGTAGGACGGAGACTCGCGGTCGAGCAGGTCGAACGCGGCCAGCGCGAACGTCGACAGCGCCTGGTTGAGCGCGAAGTCCTCCTGCAGCTCGATCGTCAGCCGGGCCCGCCTGCCCTGCTCGTCGGGCTCGGCGAACTGCTCGACGATGCCGCCGGCCAGCAGCGAGCGGTAGATCGCGATGGCCTGGCTGATGTGCCGCCGCTGCCACTTGCGGTCCTCGTGGTTGTCGGTCAGCAGGTGCTTCATCGCCTGGAAGCAGTCGCCCGGCCGGTTGATCACGGCGAGGAGCATGGCGTTGCTGACCTTGAAACGCGAGTTGAGCGGCTCGGGCTCGGCCTCCTGTAGCTTGACGAACGTGTCCTCGCTCCAGCCCACGAAGCCCTCGGGCGGCTTCTTGCGGGCGTAGCCCCGCCGCCGCTTCGGATCGTCGCCGATCTTGGCCAGCGCCTTGGCGTTCTCGATGTCGTGCTCGGGCGCCTGGCAGGCGACGTAGCCGATCGTGTCGAAGCCCGCACGGCCCGCCCGCCCGGCGATCTGGTGGAACTCGCGGGCGCGCAGCCGGCGCACCTTGTTGCCGTCGTACTTCGACAGCGCCGTGAACAACACCGTCCTGATCGGCACGTTGACGCCGACGCCCAGCGTGTCGGTGCCGCAGATGACCTTGAGCAGCCCCGCCTGCGCGAGCCGCTCCACCAGCCGCCGGTATTTCGGCAACATGCCGGCGTGGTGAACGCCGATGCCGTGGCGGACCAGCCGCGACAGGGCACGCCCGAACCGGGTGGTGAACCGGAAACCGCCGATCATCGTGGCGATGGCCTCCTTCTCGGCCTTCGTCGCCATGTTGATCGACATCAGGGCCTGGGCGCGCTCCATGGCCGCGGCCTGCGTGAAGTGCACGACGTAAACCGGCGCCTGGCCGGTGCTGAGCATCTCCTCCAGCGTCTCGTGCAGCGGGGTCATCCGATAGGAGTAGACCAGCGGCACCGGCCGCTCGGAGTGCTTGACCACGGACGTGGGCCGCCCGGTGCGCCGGGTCAGGTCGCGCTCGAACATCGACACGTCGCCGAGCGTGGCCGACATCAGGATGAACTGCACGTTGCGCAGCTCCAGCAGCGGCACCTGCCACGCCCATCCGCGGTCGGGCTCGGCATAGAAGTGGAACTCGTCCATGACGACCTGGCCGATGTCGGCCGCGGCCCCGTCGCGCAGCGCCACGTTGGCCAGGATCTCGGCCGTGCAGCAGATGATGGGCGCGCCGGGGTTGACGCTCGCGTCGCCGGTCATCATGCCGACGTTCTCGGTGCCGAAGACGGCGCACAGGTCGAAGAACTTCTCGGACACCAGCGCCTTGATGGGCGCGGTGTAGAACGTGCGGAGGTCACGGGTCAGCGCGGTGAAGTGGGCGCCGGCGGCGACCAGCGACTTTCCCGAGCCCGTCGGCGTGGCCAGGATCAGGTTGCTGCCGGAGACCACCTCGATGAGGGCCTCCTCCTGGGCGGGATAGAGGGTGAGCCCCCGCTCGGCGTTCCAGGCGACGAACGCGTCGAAAATGGCGTCGGGATCGGCGTCGATGTCATCTGGCAGGCGGTCAACGAGTAGGCTCACGCCCTCTATCCTGCCGAAGTTTGCCCGATGGTCGAACCGGCTCCGCCCCGATCAGGCCGAACTTCCAGGTCGAGCTGGAACAGGACGGTGTCGATCCAGCGCCCGTGCTTGAAGCCCACGGCCCGCAGCCGGCCTGCATCGGCGAAGCCGTACGCCTCGTGCAGCCGCGCCGACGACGGGTCGCCCGAGTCGGCGATCACCGCCACGATCCGGCGGGCGTGCGTCCGGCGCGCCGCGTCGATCAGCTCGCCGAGCAGCAGCCGGCCGAGCCCGCGCCCGGTCATGCCGGGGGCGAGGTAGATGGTGTCCTCGACGGTGTGCCGGTAGGCGGGCTTGGGACGGTATTGCGTGAGGTAGGCGTAGCCGGCGATCCGGCCGTCCACGTCGGCCACCAGGAACGGCAGCCCGGCCCCCGTGACGCCGGCCGCCTTCACGCGCCAGTCGTCCACCGACGGCGGCGTCTCGTCGAACGTGGCCACGCTGCCCGTCACGTAGTGCGCGTAGATGGCGGCGACGGCGGGCAGATCGGCATCGGAGAGGGCTCGGACCTTCGTCATGCCCCCATTCTGAGCACCGGCGCGTTGCGCCCGTGTTTCCCCGCCCTCACGTCCTGGCGCGCGGCGCCGTCATCAGCAGCCCCCCGAGCAGGGCGATCACCGCCAGGAACGGGCCGCCGCCGGGCGCGAACCCGCACACCGTGAGGGTCAGCACCCCCGCGCCGACCAGCCCGGTCGCCCCGAGCACGGTGCCCCAGCCGGCCTCGCCGTACGGCAGCTTGGGCGGCGTCTCGAACCTGGCGAACCCCTTCAGCAGCGGCCACAGCACCAGGGACAGCAGCCCGAACCAGAGCGGCCATCCGGCGAACCAGAACGCGCTGCCCGGCGCCGGCGTGCCGATGCCCAGCAGGACCACCACGACGCCCGTGACCGCGAACAGGGCCGGCATGTGCCACAGGTACACCGTCATGATGCGCGGTCCCGCCCAGTCCAGCAGCCGGCCCGTACGCAGGCGCAGCAGCCATGGGCGCAGCAGCACGGCCAGCCCGATCTGCCCCGAGGAGACGGCCAGCATGACGAGGGTGGGCGGGGCCATGTTCGACATCTCGGCGCCGGGGAGCCCGATCATGCTGCCCGGGTAGGGGCCGTACGCCACCAGCAGCGCCGCCGCCCCGAAGCCCGCCACCGCCAGCGCCCACGCGTGGCGCAGCCGTCCCTCGGCGTAGAGGAAGCCGAGCTGGTGCACGGCCAGCCAGACGAACACGATGTTCAGATAGCCGAGGGCGTCGAGCCCGGTGGAGAAACGTACGACGTCCGTGAGCACCGCGCCGGCCGCCAACGCGGCGGGGACCCGCATGCCGTACCTCTCGTGCAGGCGCAGCGCGTACGGGGTGGCCGTGACGGCGATCAGATAGACGGCGAGGAACCACAGCAGCTGCCCGGTCAGCTTCGCGCCCACCTCGAGCGGCTGCGCGGGGACGCCCAGCGTGAGCAGGATGTGCGGCAGCGGGATCCACACCGCGGCCAGCGGCAGCAGGGGCCAGGCCAGCCGGCGCAGCCGCACCGCCAGCCACCGCGGCGCGCTCGTGCGGCGCCGCCCGAAGCTGATCGCGTTCGCCGCGCCGCCCGCGAAGAACACCAGCGGCATCACCTGGCTGATCCAGGTCACCACCCACACCCCCGGCGTGGACAGCGCGTTGCCCGTGGTCAGCCGGACGCCGTCGTACGACAGCACGGGGATCGTCCAGTGTTGCAGCACGATCAGCGCCATGCCGAACACGCGCAGGAGGTCGATGAACGGATCCCGCGCCGCCGCGCGCACGCCGGCCGCGCGGGACGGCCCTGTGGTCGTGGCTGTGGCCGTGGGGCGGTCCAGCAGGACGGTCATGGGGGAGCCTCGATTCGCCCGGGGACGGATGACTCAAGGCTTCCGTCAGGGGCGTCCGCGCACATTGCCGCCGTCCACCCTGTCCTGGTCAAGATCGCACCACCGGCGCCGGTAGGGCTGGCCCTACCCCCGGACACCAGTGCACCCGCTCGTCCGGAACGACGGGACGAAATACCGTTGAGGCCATGCGCTCCCTGATGAGGCGGGTCCTTCTCGACACTCGCTACACGCTGGTCGGCTTCCCGACGACCGTCATAGGTTTCGTGCTCATGGTCGCCGGGTTCTCCGCCAGCGCAGGAACCTTGGTCGTGTGGCTCGGCGTGCCGCTCCTGGCCGGCACGCTGATGATGGCGCGGGGGTTCGCCGACGCCGAGCGCGGCTGGTTGTCGGACGTGCTCAAGCGCCCGCCGGTGCGGCCCCGCTACAAGCCGGCCCCGCCCGGCGCGGGCTGGTTCCGCCGCCTGGTCAACCCGATGACCAGCGGGCAGTCCTGGCTCGATCTGCTGCACGGCATCATCAGCCTGCCGTTCGCCATCGTGGCGTTCGTGCTGACGGTGGTCTTCTGGGTGATCCCCCTGGCGGGGCTCACGTGGCCGCTGTACGGCATCATCACCTCGCGGATCCCCGGCAACATGGAGCTGCCCGAACTGCTCGGCCTCGGCGACGGCTACGTCGTCAACGCGGTCTTCTACGTCGGCGTCGGCCTGTTCTTCGCGCTGCTCATGCCGTTCATGGTGCGCGGGGCCGCGTTGCTGCGGGCGGGGCTCGGCCGGGCGCTGCTGACCACCGTGGCCGAGCTGCACGAGCGCATCGACGACCTGGCCGAAGGCCGCGCCGCCGCCGTGTCCGCCGAGGCCAACGCGCTGCGCAAGCTGGAGCGCGACATCCACGACGGCCCGCAGCAGCGGCTGGTCTCGCTGGCCATGGAGCTGTCCAGGGTGCAGCGGCAGATCGCCAAGGACCCGGAGGCGGCGCAGACCACGCTCAGGTCGGCGATCGGCGCCACCCGTGAGACGCTCGACGAGCTGCGCGCCCTGTCGCGCGGCATCGCCCCGCCCATCCTGTCCGACCGCGGTCTCGCGCCCGCGCTCGCCGCCCTGGCCGGGCGCTGCACGGTCCCGGTGGACCTGGACGTGCAGACGGCCGAGCGCTATCAGGCCTCGGTGGAGAACGCCGTCTACTTCGTCTGCGCCGAGGCGCTCACGAACGTCGCCAAGCACAGCCGTGCCACCGTCTGCACGGTCCAGCTCATCCGCATCGGTGACGGTCTGATGCTCACGATCGGCGATGATGGTGTCGGCGGCGCGAGCGTCGCCAAGGGACATGGTCTCGCCGGGCTGGCCGACCGGCTCCGCGCTGTCGACGGGGAGCTGACGGTCCACTCGCCCGAGGGCGGGCCGACAGCGATCGTAGCGGAGGTGCCGTGCGCGTAGTCGTGGCCGATGACGCGGTTCTGATCAGAGAGGGCCTGGTCAGGCTGCTCGAAGAGTTCGGCTGCGAGGTGGTGGCGGCCGTCGGCGACGGGCCGGGCCTCGTCGAGGCGGTCGCCGAGCACAAGCCCGACGTGTCGGTGGTCGACGTGCGCATGCCGCCGTCGTTCACCGACGAGGGGCTCAGGGCGGCCGTGGAGGCCCGGCGCAGGGTGTCGGGGGCGCCCGTGCTCATCCTGTCGCAGTATGTGGAGGTCTCCTACGCCGACGACCTGCTGGCCGACGCGCGCGGCGCGGTGGGCTACCTGCTGAAGGACCGCGTCGTCGACGTCGACGAGTTCCTCGAGGGCCTGCGACGGGTGGCCGCCGGCGGCACCGTTTTCGATCCGCAGGTGGTGTCACAGCTGATGGTACGCAGGCGCAAGGACGATCCGCTGGCACAGCTCACGCCGCGGGAGCGCGAGGTGCTGGGGCTGATGGCCGAGGGGAAGTCGAATCCGGCCATCGGGCGGCAGCTCGTGATCAGTGACGGGGCCGTGGAGAAGCACATCAGGAGCATCTTCAGCAAGCTGGGCCTCTACGCGGAGGACAGCGACCAGCATCGCCGGGTGCTCGCTGTGCTGACCTACCTGCGGTCCTGACCTTTATGTCGTTGTCGGTTCGCTCGCACCCCCGGCCCCGGCCCGCCGGCGAGCGGGGGCGGCTCCGCTCTCCGGTCCCTCCTCGGCCGCGCTGAGGGGTGGCTGGCCGGTCCGCGCGACGCTGCGCGCGGACCTGGCCGCTCGGGTGTCAGCCGAGCGCGTCGACCAGCTTCTTACGCTGCTGGGCGCCCAGGCCGCCGAGACGGCGCTTCTCGTCGACGCCAGCCTCCTCCATCAGCGCGGTGGCCTTGGCCGGACCGACGCCCTTGACGGCGCGCAGCGCCTGGGAGACCTTGATCTTCTTCGCGATGTCGTCCTCGCGCTCCAACAGCTGGGCGAACGTCAGCTCACCGGCCTTGACCTTGGCCAGCAGGGCGGTGCGAGCCGCACGCGCCTCGGCCGCCTTGGCCAGAGCCGCTTGACGCTGCTCGGGGGTGAGGGTGGGAAGTGCCATTTCTGTTCTCTCCTCGGGGAGTTTACGTTCGGGTTCTGTTACCCGTGGTGCAGTGGCTAATCATGGCGGATACCAGCGGTTCGTGTTGCGGAAAGCGCCCGGCTCAACCTGTCGCCACCCGTCGCGGCCGCTTCGTGGCACGCCACGCGCCGCGCGAGCAGGCCTTCGCCGCCCCCCATGCCGCTGACCACGCGTTCTCCCTCACCGTAGCCCCACCAGAGCGGAATGCCACCTCGGCGGCGGGCGGACCGGCCGTCCCCAGGCCCGGGGGACGTGCCCCCAGGAGCCGCCCATCCGGCCCGGTCAGGGGCACCGCCGCACGGGGCCGCCGCGGCAGGGGCGCCGCCCGGCGCGAGCACACCGCCGCACCCCCCGTACGCTGCGAAGATGCGGATGTCACGTCGCGTCCGCGACGGTGACGCAGACCGTGGCGCATTCCCGGACCGCGCGGGTGACGGGCGTCCCGTCCGTACCGGGCACGGGCATCCGGTTCGCGTGTTCCGCCGCCCGGATCATGGTGCTCCGGCTGGTCGGAGGGTTTGCCCGTACGGGGTGGCTTGCGGGGGCGTGCACGGCCGGAAATCTGTGCGGGTGCGCAGCGCGTTATAGCGGCTGATCTCCCTTCGGGGTGGAATGCGTCACATTTCGCCTGCCGGGCGTGTCGCTACCCTGGTCAGGGTGGTTTTCCGCCACCTTTCGAGCCCTTCGGGGGTCAGGAAAACGTCGAAGACCGACTCCATGGCGCCCAGCAGCGCCCCGCGCCAGCCCAGCGCCGACCCCTCGATCCTCGGCGGGTGCTCGCGGCGGATCGCCATGAGGCGCGGCTCGCAGGCCCGCAACAGCGTCTCACCCGCCCGCTCGGCCAGTTCCGGGCCGTGGCCTGACAGGGTCACCACCTCGGGGTCGTGGGCGTTCACGAGCGCGGCGATGCCCCGGCCCAGGGCGGCGGCGCAGGCAGCCACCGCCTCCTCGCTCGTGGCCAGCACACGCTCGGCCTGCTCGCGTCCCCGCCCTCCGCCGTACTCGAGGCCGGCGTGGCGCAGCAGTGCGTTGGCGCCGACGTCCATGCCCCAGCAGCCGGTCGCCCCGCACATGCAGGGCCGGTCCCTGAACGGGCGGCTCGCGTCCAGCGGCATGTGCCCGAACTCGGCGCCGGTGCCGCTCGCGCCGCCCAGCGGACGCCCTTCGACGACCAGCACGCCGCCCAGGTCGAAGTCCACGTGCAGGTGCAGCCCCACCCGCACGTCGCGCAACCGGCCGCGCCGCGCCTCGGCCAGTGCGGCGAACGCGGTGTCGTTCCCGAGCGTCACCCCGTCGGCACCCGCGCCGGGGGCGGGGCGGGGCAGGCCGAGGAGGGCCGGGACGTCCACCGAGCGCCACCCGAGGTGGGCGATGTCCGCCAGGCCGCCGAACCGCACCGGCCCCGCCAGGGCGACGCCGACGCCGATGACCCGGTGCCCGAGCCGGGACGTGTGGGCGGCGACCGCCTCGCCCAGCGGCACGAGCGCGCCCTCCGGGGTGCCGTCGTGCGGGCGTACGTCCAGGACGGTGACGCGGCCGCCCAGCTCGCACGCGGCGAGCTCCCACGCGTCCTCGCGCACGTCCGCCGCCAGCGCCAGCGGTCCGCGCGGATGAGGGCCCGGCACCTGGGTCGGCCGTCCCCGCCCGTGCTCCGGGGCGGGCTCCTCGTGCAGCAGCTCGTCCTCGGCCAGCCCGGCCACCAGCACCGACGCCGTGCCCCTCGCCAGCCGAAGCTCGCGGGTCAGCCGCGACCGGGTGGCGGCTGACCCGCCGTCGTGCACGGCGCGCAGCAGCCGGACCCGGTTGTGCGCGCGGAGTTCGCCGCTCGTCGTGGCTCCGTTCACGGACACATATTATGCTCTAGCCGTGAACAAAAGCCTCATTGAAGCCAGACGCGCTCGTGCCGGAGTTTTCGGATATTTCATTCTCTGCGGTTTCGTCATGGGTCTGTGGGCGGCCGGGCTGCCGTCCCTGAACGACCGGCTCGACCTCGGCTTCGCCCGGCTGGGCAGCATCCTGCTGCTGATCTCCGGCGGCGCGCTGGCGTCGATGCTGGTGGCGGGATCCCTGGTGGACCGGTGGTCCAGCAGGCGGGTGTGCTGGTTCGCCGGGCCCTTCTCGGCGCTGGTCCTGCTCGGCCCCGCCCTGGCGCCCTCGTACGGGGCCCTCGTGGCGCTGGCGATCGTGTTCGGGATCGGGCTGGGCGTGACCGAGGTCTCCATGAACGCCCACTCCGTCGAGGTCGAACGCCTCTACGGCCGGCCGATCATCTCGGCCTTCCACGGCACCTGGAGCCTGGGCGGCGCGGCCGGCGGCGGGCTCACCTCGCTCGTCCTGAAGGCGGGCCTGGACGCCCAGTGGCTGCTGATCGTGGCGGCGCTGGTCGTGCCCTTCCTGTACGTGCCCGCGGCGCGGCTGTTGCTGCCCGACCAGCCCGGGAACGCCTCGCCGCAGCCGGGGGCGCAGAAGGGCGGCGGATTGAAGTGGGGGCTGATCGCGGTGCTCGGGCTGGCGGCCTTCGCCGGGCACCTCAGCGAGGGCGCGGCCATCGACTGGGCCGCGTTGCACGCGAGCACGGTGCTGGCGACCGATCCTGCCATGGCGCCGCTGGCGTACACGGTGTTCTCCGTGGCCATGACGACCGTCCGGCTGCTGGGCGACCCGATCAGGGCGAAGCTCGGGTCCGTGCGCACCATCCAGCTCGCCGGGCTCTTCGCCACCGCCGGCTACGTGCTGATCCTCCTGTCGCCCTCGCTCGTCGAGCCGCTCCAGGTGGCCTGCGCGTGGACCGGCTGGGCCCTGGCCGGGGTCGGGCTGGCCACGGTCGTGCCGGTGCTGTTCAGCGCCGTCGGGGCGGTCGGCGACCGGGTCGGGCGGGCGCTGGCCATGGTGACCGCGTTCGGATACAGCGGGCTCCTGCTGGGGCCCGCCGTGCTCGGCTACGTGGCCGAGGCGTCCTCCCTGCCGGTCGCGCTCGTCATCCCGACGGTCCTCGCCGCCGTCGTGGCGCTCGCGGGCGCGCCCGCGATCCGTTCGCTGCTCAAGGTCTCCGGCGCCGGGCCCGGCCAGGGAGTGGTCCTCGCGCCTCAACCGGAACCCGCACGGGACTGACCTCCGCCCGTGCCGGGCACTATTTGCGGCAAACGCCTCCGACCTGGCGTTATGCGATCGTGACTTGACCGGTGGGTTGCCGTACGGGTTTCATGTGGCGCACGCGGTAAACGTTTACAGCAATCGATCGTCAACGCCACCGGGAAGGACAGCCGTGGCCGACGGACCCACGATCAACACGATCGCCGAGCGCGCCGGCGTCTCGATCGCCTCGGTCTCGCGGGTCCTCAACGGCCTGCCGACCAGGCAGGAGACCGTGCGCAAGGTGATGGCCGCCGCCGAGGAGCTCGGCTACGTGCGCAACGCCGTGGCGAGGTCGCTCAAGTCGCGCCGCACCCACCAGGTGGCCTTCGCCATGGCAGACGTCGGCAACCCCGCCTACCTGGCCATGCTGCGCGAGATCCAGCCGGTGCTGAAGGCGGCGGGCTACCGGCTCGTGCTGCACTCCACCGACGCCGTCGTGGCCGACGAGATCGACGTGCTGCACAGTCTCGGCGAACGGTACGTGGACGGGCTGATCATGAGCCCGCTGCGGGTCACCGGGCAGCACCTCGAGATGCTGGCCGCCGCCAGGGCACCCGTCGTGATCATCGGTTCGGTGCCCGAGGGCACGCGGGCCGACAACGTACGCGCCGACTCCCGCACCGGCGTGCGGCTGGCCATCGACCACCTCTACGCGCTCGGCCGCCGCAGGATCGGCATGATCAACGGCCCGCTCGACACGGTGCCGGGAGCCGCCCGCGGCGCCGCGTACCGGGAGGCGCTCGCCGACCTCGGCCTGCCCTACGACGAGGACCTCGTCCGGATCGGCGACTTCTACCGCGCGGAAGGGGGCCGCGCGGTGGCGGAGCTGCTGGACAGGGTTCCCGACGTGGACGCGCTGATGTGCGCCAACGACCTGATCGCGCTCGGCGCGCTCGACGTGCTGCGCGCGGCCGGCAAGCGGGTGCCCGGCGACGTGGCGGTGGTCGGCATGGACGACACCGACCTGGCCGCGGCCTCGTGGCCGGCGTTGTCCAGCGTCTCGCTCGGTTCGGCCGAGCGCGGCAAGGCCGCCGCCGAGCTGCTGCTCGACCGGCTGCAGGGCGGCGACCGCGAGCCGCGGGTGGTCACCGTGCCGCCCCGGCTCGTGGTCCGCGCCAGCACGGCGGGACCGCCGGACGCCACTGCCGGGCACGGCAGTGCGGAACGTACTGAAGGAAAGGAGGGCGGCGCGTGACGGCGACCGTGACGAAACCGGCGCCGCCGCGCAGGCCGCGCGCCAGACGCCGCCACACCTCGCGCCGGACGCGCGAGATGTGGCTGCTGATGCTGCCCGCGCTGGTGCCGGTGCTGCTGTTCAGCGTCGGGCCGCTGCTGTACGGCATCGGCCTGGCCTTCACCGACGCCCGCAACACGCGGGTGCACGAGACGAGCTTCGTCGGCCTGGAGAACTTCACCGACCTGCTCGCCGACGACGACTTCTGGGCCTCGTTCAGGATCGGCGCCATCTGGGCGGTCTCCGTGACCGTGCTGCAGTTCCTGGCCGCGCTCGGCCTGGCCCTGCTGCTCAACCAGAACCTGCGCTTCAGGGGCGTGGCCAGGGTGCTCGCCGTGGTGCCGTGGGCGATGCCGCCCGTGGTCATCGGCCTGATGTGGAAGCTCGTCTACCATCCGGACGCCGGCATACTGAACGACCTGCTCGGCACGGACATCAACTGGCTGGCCGACTTCTCGCTCGCGCTGCCCGCGATCATCGTGGTCGGCGTGTGGACCGGTATGCCGCAGACCACGATCGTGCTGCTGGCCGGCCTGCAGAACGTGCCCAAGGAGCTCTACGAAGCCGGCGAGATGGACGGCGCGGGCCGCTGGCGGCGCTTCTGGAACATCACGCTGCCGCAGTTGAGACCCGTGATCGTGGCGATCACGTCACTCGACTTCGTGTGGAACATCAACCAGTTCGGCCTCGTCTACGTGCTCACGCAGGGCGGGCCCGGCGGGCAGACGCGGCTGCCGATGTTGTTCGCCTACGAGGAGGCGTTCCGCTACCGGTTCGCGGGCTACGCCTCGATGCTCGGCCTCGCCATGGCGATCGTCGTGCTCGCGGTGCTCGGGTTGTACCTGTGGCGGCAGATGAGGGAGAACCGATGAGACGCCTTCCGCAGTACGCCGCGCTGGCCGCGTACATCGTCTTCCTGGCGTTCCCGCTGCTCTGGCTGCTGTCGACGGCGCTCAAGACGCCGCAGGAGATGGCGCTGACCGAGCCGACGTGGGTTCCGCGCGAGCCGACCCTGGCCAACTTCACCGACGCGTTCGGCGAGCAGGACCTGGTGGGCGCGGCGGTGCGCAGCCTGATCGTGGCGCTGTTCAGCAGCGTGATCACGGTGCTGATCTCGCTGCCGGCCTCCTACGCCATGGCCCGCTACCGCAGCCTGCTCAACCGGGTCGCGCTCGGGTGGGTGCTGGTCAGCCAGGTGTTCCCGTTCATCCTGATCATCATCCCGCTCTTCATGATCCTGCGCGAGATGGACCTGGTGAACACGCTTCCGGGTCTGGTGGCCGTGCACGTGACGTTCACGCTGCCGTTCGCTCTGTGGATGTTGCAGGGGTACGTGCGCGCGGTCCCGCCCGAGCTGGAGGAGGCGGCGGCCGTGGACGGCGCCTCCCGGCTGCGCTCGATCGCGTCCGTGGTGGCGCCGCTGCTCGCGCCGGGCGTGGTGGCCACGCTGCTGTTCGCGTTCATCTCGTCGTGGAACGAATTCATGTTCGCCCTCGTGATCCTGCAGAACCCCGATGTCATGACGCTCCCGCTGACGCTGGTGAGATTCACCGGCCCCGAGGGGGTGGCCAGGCTGGGCCCGCTGGCCGCGGCGTCGCTCATGGCGACCATCCCGAGCCTGATCTTCTTCGCAATCATCCAGCGGCGCCTGAAGTCCGGCCTGATGGCCGGCGCCGTCAAGGGCTAGGAGGCTCATATGCGTATCAAGTCCGCTCTGGCGGTGGTGGCGATCGCCGCGCTCACCACGGCGTGCGGCGGGGGAGGAGGCGGCGAGTCCTCCTCGAACGAGCCGGTGAAGATCGATTTCCTCAGCCTGGCGTGGCAGAAGGAGTCCGTGGCCGCCAACAAGCAGCTCGTGGAGGAGTGGAACAAGGCCAACCCCAACATCCAGGTCACCTACGTCCAGGGCAGCTGGGACAACGTCAACGACCAGCTCGTCACCCAGTTCGCCGGCGGCACGGCCCCCGACGTGATCCACAACGACTCCCCCGCGCTGGCCGGCTTCGCCACCGACGGCTACCTGCTCGACCTGCGCGACCAGCTGTCCGCCGAGCTGAAGAACGACATCCCCCAGTCCGCCTGGGACACCGTCACCTTCGACGGCGGCAAGGGCGAGCAGGGCGTCTACGGCGTGCCGTTCCTCCAGGAGTCGCAGGTCATCATCGCCAACAAGAAGCTGCTCGACGCGGCCAAGGTGCGCATCCCGACGGCGGACGCTCCGTGGACGTGGGACGAGTTCTCCGCGGCGGCCAAGAAGATGACCAAGGGCGACACGTACGGCGTGGCCTGGCCGATGAAGTCGCCGGTCAACAAGACGCTCAACCTGGCGCTCAACTTCGGCGGCACGTTCTTCCAGACCGCCGGCGGCAAGACCACGGTCAAGGTGGGGCCCGAGGAGCGCGAGGTGCTCCAGCGCATCCACGACCAGCTGTACAAGGACAAGTCGGCCGACCCCGCCGCGCTCGGCCAGGGCACCGCCGACCCGCTGCCCGCCTTCTACAAGGGCAAGTTCGCGCTGCTGCCCGCCGGGGTCTACCTGCGCCAGCAGGTCGCCGAGCAGGCGCCGGACGGCTTCGAGTGGGTCACCCTGCCCGGCCCGAAGGGCACCACCGCCCAGCAGGGCGCGGTCTCGCAGACGTTGTCGATCGCGCAGGAGAGCGAGCACCCCGACGAGGCCATGAAGTTCATCTCGTTCTTCCTCAACGGCTCCAACCAGGCCAAGCTCGCCAAGGGCGACTGGCTGCTGCCGACCTCACAGAAGGCCGCCGCCGACCCGGCGATCACGACCGAGGAGAACGGCTGGGACGTGGCCACGGCCTCCGCCAAGAACCTCGTCGAGGCGCCGTTCCTCAAGGTGAACGGCTTCGACGAGTGGAAGAGCAAGGTGGCCACGCCGGTCCTGCAGGAATACTTCGCCAACAAGATCACCATCGACGAGGTGGCCAAGAGGCTGGTCGAGGACGGCAACAAGGTGCTGGAGCGGTACCAGCGGTGACTCTTCGTGACCGGGCCCGGGGGTGCCTGCTCGGCCTGGCGGCCGGCGACGCCCTCGGCGCCCCCGCCGAGAACCTGATGCCGTCGGAGATCCGGCGCAGGTGGGGACGGCTCACCGAGATCGAGGGCGGCGGCACCGACGACACCGAGTACGCGATCTTCGCCGCCTCTCTCCTCGTCCGCCACGGCCATGCCCTGACCAGCCAGGACGTCGCCGCCGCGTACCGGCGGGAGATCCTGCCCGCGATCGCCGGGCCGATGCGCGGGGCCGGGTTCTCCGAACTGGGCACCGTGGAGGCGCTGCGCCGGGGCCTTGAGCCGCCGCTGACCGGGCTCGTGCACGCGCACGGCTGGTCGGACGGGCTGGCCATGCGGGCGGCGCCGTACGGGATCTTCTGCCCGGGTGATCCGGCGGAGGCGGCCCGGCTGGTGGAGCAGGACGGGCTGGTCAGCGCGGCCGGTGAGGGCATCCTGGGCGGCCGCGCCGTCGCCGGCGCGGTGGCCGCCGCCATGGGCGGCGCCGCCCCTGACGCGGTCGTGGACGCCGCGCTCGCGGTCGTCCCCGCCGACTCCTGGACCTCCAGGAACATCGTCCGCGTACGCGACGTGCTCGACGCCGAGGCGGCAGGACCGGGCGTCGTCGAGGCGCTGCACGAGGCCGTGGTCGTACGCCACTACCCCTGGACCGACGTGGCGCCCGAAGCCGTGGCGCTGGCGTTCGCGGCCTTCCTCGCGGGCGGCGGCGACGTGGAGGCGTCGGTGACGTTCGGGGTGAGCCTCGGCAGGGACGCCGACACGATCGGCGCGATCGCCGGGGCCGTGGCGGGAGCCGGGCGCGGAGAGCACGGCGTGCCCCGGCGGTGGGCCGGGAGGATCGGGCCGGTGACGGGCAAGTGCCTGCCCGTCGTGGCCGGGAGACATGTGCGGGACGTCGCCGACGAACTGGCGGAAAGGCTGTAGATCACGATGTCGGGGGACAGGATCAGGGGAGCCTTCGCCGGGCTCGCCGTGGGCGACGCGGCCGGATGGCCCGCCGCCAGGCACCGGGCGGCGCTGCACGCGCCCTGGAGCCGGCGGCTGCACAGGGAGCTGGACACGTTCGCGGAAGAACACGGCGTGACCACGCTGCCGGTGCCGTTCGCGCTGAACCAGCCGGTGGCGCCGCTGCGCGTCGGCCCGTCCGACGACGCCGAGTGGCTGGCGTGGACGGCGCTCACCATCGACCGGCCGCGGGCCGAGGCGTTCAGGGGCCTCATCGACCCGCAACCGGGAACGGCCGGTGAGGGTGCGGCCTCCGCCTCGGGAGAGGCGGGCGGCGGCGGTTCCGTCAGGGCGCGCATCTCGGTGGCGACCGCGCTGGACAACCTCGCCAAGGACGTGGAGCCGCCCGCGTCCGGGCACGACAATCCGCACTTCTTCGACGACGCCGCCGCCGTCAGGGCCGTCGCGTTCGGGGTCCTGGGCAGGGACCCGACGCCGGACGCGGAGGTGACGAACGCCGGCGACGGCCTCCTCGGCGCCAGGGCCATGGCCGCCGCGGTGGCCGAGGCCGTGGCCTCGGGTTCGGCGGCGGGCGCCGTCGAGGCCGCGCTGGCCGTGCTGCCCGGCGGCACCGCCATCGGCCACAACGCCCGCCTGGCGGTCAAGGCCGCGCGGGCGGCGGGCGACCCGTTCGCCGCCGTACCGGCGCTGGACGCGGCGCTGCTCGACCACGTCTACAGCTACGGCGTCGGCGCGGCCCAGACGGTGCCCGTCGCGCTGGCGCTGGCCGAGGTGTCGGGCGGGGACCTGAGCCGGGCCGTGCCCGCGGCCGCGTGCCTGGCCGCGCTCGCCGACTCGGCGCCCGCGCTGACCGGAGCGCTCACGGGGGCCTGCGGCGGGCTCGGCGCGATCCCGGAGGGATGGATCGCGCCGGCTCGTACGCTGGCCGGCTGCTGCCTGCCTGACCTGGCGGGCCTGGATCTGATCGAACTCGCGAACGATGTCACGGAGGGAATCGCATGACGCCGCTTGAGGACAGGGCCACCGGCTGCGTGGCGGGTGCGGCGGTCGGTGACGCGCTGGGCGGCGCCACGGAGGGCTGGACTCCCGAACAGATCGTCGAGCGGTACGCGGGCCGCGTCGAGGGCATCGTGCCGCCGTTCAACGAGGACTGGCGCAACGCCCGGCCGATCGCGCCGTACCACAAGGGCGACGGTCACATCACCGACGACACGTTGATGACGCACGCCCTGATCCGGGTCTACGAGAAGGTGGGCGGGCACCTCGGGGCGTACGCGATGGCCGAGCACCTGGTGCCGGAGCTGATGGGCGAGCGGCGGTGGATCCCCGAGCTGGAGGCCGAGGCGCTGCCGCTGCAGCGGATCTTCCTGGCCGAGAAGTGGATCGTGGCGAGGCTGCACTACGGGCACGTGGACCCGCGCGAGGCAGGTGTCGGAAATATCGTGAACTGCGGCGCCGCCATGTACGTCGCCCCCGTCGGCATCGTCAACGCCGCCGACCCCGACGCCGCCTACGCCGAGGCCATCGACCTGACCGGAGCCCACCAGTCCAGCTACGGCCGCGAGGCCGCCGGCGTGATGGCCGCCGCCGTCGCCGAGGCCATGCGGCCGGGCGCCACGCCCGATTCCGTGGTCGCCACCTGCCTGCGCCTGGCCAAGGACGGCACCAGGGCCGCCATCGAGGCCGTCTGCGAGGCCGCCGCCGGGATCGGGCACTGGGAGGGCTCGTTCGAGGCGCTGAGGGCCGCCATGCGGCCGTACGACACGGTCGCCGACACCTACCGCGACCAGGGGCTCGGGGCGCGGCGGCCGAGCCGTACGCACAGCATCGAGGAGTTGCCGCTCGCGCTCGGGTTCCTGGTGATCGCCAAGGGCGGCTACCGCGACACCGTGCTCGGCGGCGTCAACTACGGGCGCGACGCCGACTCGATCGCCTCCATGGGCGGGGCCATCGCGGGGGCGCTCGGAGGGTTGTCCTCCGTGCCGGGGGAGTGGGTGGAGCAGGTCGACGCCGCCAGCCGTACGGACCTGGTGGCCCCCGGGCTCGCCATCGCCGGGGTCGCCCGCCGGGTGCACGCCGACGACCTCGAGCGGCGGCGCGACCACGAGGCCGCCTTCGCCGCCCTGGACCGCCGGTGATCCGGCTCACCTGGGTCCAGCCCGAGGACCTGATCGGCCACGAACTCCGCCAGGCCGCCGAGGACGGCCGCGCCGGCGCGAGCGGTACCGGGGAACGGGTGCGCCAGATCGCGGCCCGGTGGCACGCCGCCGGAGGACATGGCGCCCCGCCACGCGCGGGCGCCTCCGGCCCGGACGCCGCGCGACTGAGAGGGCTGGCCGGGGAACTGCTGGACGA
>NZ_JAAAHR010000360.1:0-1864 GCF_009908215.1 Nonomuraea sp. K271
GGCTCTGGCGATCTTTGTGTGGTGCCGTCACAGACAGTGGTCGAGACTCTCGTCCGTGAGTGATCGCAATCGGATAACTGGCCGCGCATAGGTGCGGCCGCCCCGTGAGGATCTTGTTCGACCAAGAATTTGATCATCACCTGAGCGGCCGCGAGGTTCATTGTGCCCTGTGCGCAGCATGCGGTGGCGGGCGATGCCTGCTGCCTGAGGATGTTCTTCCCCCATCTGGCCGAACTCCTCGTCGAGGAGGTGACCGATCACGGGGACTACGTGCTGGTCACGGCGCATACCGAGGGTGGGCCGGCGGCCTGCCGGGCGTGCGGCACAGTCTCGTCGCGGGTGCATGGCCGCTACCGCCGGCTGCTGCATGATCTGCCCGCTGCGGGCCGCCCGGTCCTGATCGCGCTCACGGTCCGCCGCCTGACCTGCCAGAATCCGGCGTGCCCCGTCCGGACGTTCGCCGAGCCGGTGCCCGGTCTCACCCGGCGCTACGCCCGCCGCACGAAACTGCTGCGCCGGCTGCTGGAGTTGATGGCGCTGGCCCTAGCCGGACGCGCCGCCTCCCGGCTGCTCGAGCAACTCGGCGTACGCGTCGGCCGGGACACGCTGATCGCTCTGGTCCGCGCCCTGCCCGACCCCGAAATCGGCCAGGTCACCGTGCTCGGGGTCGACGATTTCGCCAAGAAACGCGGACGCTCCTACGCCACCGTGCTGATCAACATGGACACCCACCAGCCCATCGACGTGCTGGACGACCGGACCGCCGACGCCCTCGAGCAATGGTTACGCGACCATCCTGGCGTCGACGTGATCTGCAGAGACCGGGCCGGAGCTTATGCGGCAGGAGCCAAGGCCGGGGCACCTGAGGCGATTCAAATTGCTGATCGCTTCCATCTCTGGCAGAACCTCTGCGACGCGGTCGAGAAGACCGTCATCGCCTGCCGTGCCGACCTGCGTGAACCCGACGCCGATGCCGCTGAACCCGCCCACGAGGAACCCGGCGACCAGCAGCTCGACAACGCACTCCCGCCAAAGCCGATGCCAGATCAGGCATCGGAGGAGGAATGCCAGCTCATCGTCCGGACCCGTGAACGCTACGCCGCGGTGCGGGAACTGGCCGCCAAGGACTGGACGATCTCGGCGATCGCACGCAAGCTGCAGCTGTCCCGGCCCACCGTCCGCAGGTTCGCCCGCGCCGAGGCGGTCGAGGACCTGCTGACCAAGGCGACCGGACGGTCCGACCTGCTCACCCCCTACCTGCCCTATCTGATCCAGCGGTTCAACGACGGCTGCACCGACGCCGCCCGCCTCACCCGAGAGATCCAAGCACACGGATACCTGGGCAGCCCGCAGACCGTCCGCCGCTATCTGCACCCGCTGCGGGCCTCGGCCACCGCAGCCCACGCACCCTCCTCGGCACCGACTATCCGCGAGGCCACCCGGTGGATCACCCGCCGCCCTGACCGGCTCACCCCTGACGAGCAGGCCAGACTCGCCGACCTGCGAGCTCGCAGCCCGCGCCTGGACGCCACCGCCGGCCACGTCGCCGCCTTCGCCCAGATGATGACCACACTGACCGGCACGACCGAGAACCTTCAAGCGTGGATGGCGGCCGTCAACGCCGACGACCTGCCAGGCCTGCACTCCTTCACCCACGGCATCCGCCGCGACCTGGACGCCGTCGTCAACGGGCTCACCCTGCCGCACAGCTCAGGCGCGGTCGAGGGCAACGTGACGAGAGTCAAGGCGCTCAAGAGGAGCCGATACGGCCGAGCCAAGTTCGACCTTCTCAGGAAGATCATCCTCTGCGCCCCTTGAACGTGCTCACGATCAGTGACGCCGCCACACAAAGATCGCCAGAGCC
>NZ_JAAAHR010000361.1:0-1843 GCF_009908215.1 Nonomuraea sp. K271
GGTCAGCGGGGGAAGTGTTCGTTCCAGTTGGGGCCGATCCGGACAGGCGGATCGAAGTTGTTGCCGCCACGGCCGTTGTAGACGTGGAGGACACCTTCGGGGTCGATCGCGGCGATGTCGGTCTGGCCGTCGTTGTTCACGTCGCCGAGCGACATCAGCGCGTGGGCGAGATCCGTCCAGCCGGGGCCGACGGCCTCGGCGGGAGTGAACTTGTTGTGGCCCCTGCCGTTCCAGATCGACAGGGTTCCGTCCTTGACGGCGGCGATGTCGCCGATGCCGTCACGGTTGAAGTCGCCGCCGATGGGGCGGCTGAATCCGGTCCAGCCGGAGCCGACGCGGACCGGCGGGTGGAAGTTGTTGTCGCCCTTGCCGTTCCATATGTGCAGGACACCTTCGGTGTCGACGGCGGCGAGGTCGGCGTGGCCGTCGCGGTTGACGTCGCCGAGGGAGACGAGGGTGGCGGCGAGGTCGTCCCAGCCGGGGCCGACGGCCTCGGCGGGGGTGAACTTGTTGTCGCCCTTGCCGTTCCAGATGTGGAGGGTGCCGTCGCGTACGGCGGCCAGGTCGCCTTTGCCGTCGCCGTTCAAGTCGCCGCCGATGGGCCGGCTGTACGTGTTCCAGTTCGCGCCGACCACGTCCGGCGGGGTGAAGTTGTTGCCGCCCTTGCCGTTCCAGATGGTCAGGCTGCCGGTGCCGGTGGCGAAGATGTCGCCGATGCCGTCACCGTTGAAGTCGGCCCCGAACAGGCTCGGCGGATCCGGCTCGTCCGAGCCTCCGCAGTTGTGGCTCTCCACGTTGCGCCAGGTCCGGCTGTTGGCTTGCCCGTAGGTGACGCCGTTGAAGGTCGGCCGGACCTTCTCGCCGCCGTCCCCCCATGAGGCGCGCCCGTCGCCGTTGGCGTCGTAGCCCAGCTCGAAGTGCAGGTGCGGATGGTTGTTGGACATGCTGCCGCTGGCGCCGACCTTGCCGATCACGGTCCCGCGCTTCACCTCGGTCCCGGCCGCGATGCCTTTGGACTTCAGGTGGATGTAGGTGGTGTGGTAGCGGCCGCCGTGGTCGATCTGTACGGACCAGCCGCTGCTGTCCAGCCACCGGGACTCGTTCACGGTTCCGGCCGCGGCGGCGACCAGGGTGGCGCCGTCGGTGCCGTGCTGGTCCGGCTCCTTCACCATGTCGAGCGCGGGAGCGTGACCCCAGGTGTCGAGGCGCCACTTCTGCCCGCAGGGAAAGGGAAGCTGGAGATCGGGGGCCGCCGCCGCGGCCGGGGAGGACGTCGCTACCACGGTGCCCGCGATGATCGTCGCCATCGTGATCAGTCCGGCGAGAGCTCTGCCGGTGCCTGATAACCGCCGCATGGGTTTCCCTTCGCTCGGTCGCGGACGCCGTCGCCCGCTGCCGGGTGGGAAACCTACTCAGGCCCTCTATACCGCCGTTATATCGGATATTTCATACTATTTGTCAATTAGGTCTCATTTGTCGCTCTACAGGCGCCGGGTGTGGACATATCCAATGGCGGCGCCGAGCAGGCACAGGCCCCACGCCAGAAAAATCGGATATGTCCCGGCGAACGCCCAACTGCCGTCAAGAGCGTCGGCGCCGCCCTCGGGCGCGCACGTACGGGTGATGCCGAACGCGAGGCAACCTGTCATCATCGTTCCGTACTGGCCGACGAGCAGCCCGACGGCCACGGCCGGGACGACGGCGAGGCCGGTCGGTACGCGCCTGCCCCCGGCCCACGGCACCCATCCGGGCACGATCTGCCCCCACCGGCTGATCAGCCCGAGCGTGAGCAGGCCCCCCGCCACCGGCCCCGCGACGAGCAGCCCCCAGTACACCGGCGATC
>NZ_JAAAHR010000362.1:0-1818 GCF_009908215.1 Nonomuraea sp. K271
GCTGCTGACCGCCGTGGGGGTTCCGCTGGGGCTCGACAGGTACGCGTCGCTGGGGCACGGCTACGACGGGACGCGCCTGTCGGTGCGCTCGGGGTCGCTGCGGCGCTCCCAGGCCGTGGTCGAACGCCGCGCGGTGGTGGGCTGGCGGCTGCGCCAGACCTGGTTCCAGCGGCGCGCCGGCGCCCTCACGCTGATCGCCGGAGTCGGTGCGGGCAAGGGCGGATACTCCGCCCTCGACGTGTCGGAGGCGCAGGGGGCGGGCTTCCCGGCCGAGGTGACGCCGGAGTGGCTCGCGCCCTTCCTCCAAGCCCCGCCCCACCCGCCTACCGACCGCCCGCTCGCGCGCTGAGTGTCGCCTGCCCACCGACCGTCGCTGACCCCGCTCGCGCGCTGCCCGTCGCCGGCCCGCCGCTGAATGCCGTCGGCGACCGTGCCGCCGGTGCTGCCGGTCCGGATGAGCGCTGAATGCGGTGGGCTCGCCGGGACGCCGAACGTCGCCGGCCAGGTGAGCGCCGTGGGCTCAGAGAAGGTGGCGGAACAGGTGCAGGTCGCGGCGTGTGCCCGCCAGGGGACGTGAAGGTCGCGTGGTGAGTGCACGTCGCGCGGGGTGAGTGCAGGTCGCGGGCCCACTGAACGTCGTGGGCCCGCTGATCTCGGACGCTTCCCGCGGCGCGCGAGGCCGGCCACACCCCTGGCGGCCTGAGGTCAGTCCTGGCGGCGGGCGCCGAACATGATCTCGTCCCAGCTCGGGACCGAAGCCCTGCGGCCCCTGGAGCCCTTGCGCGCCGGACGGGCGGCCGGGGTGGGCGGCGGGGACGGCACCGGCACGGCCGGGTCGTCCTTGCCGCCCTTGCCCTTCTCGCTGTCCTTACCCGCGCGGGCCGCCGGCACCGACGGCTTCGGCTTGGGGCTGGGGGCGGGCTTCGGCTTGGGCGCCGGCGGCTTCGACTCCCTGGCCGCCTGCTCAGCGCCGGAGTCTGTCCCGGTCTCGGTCCCGGTTGCAGCCTGGGCCTCGGGCTGGGCTGACGTGTCGGGTCGGGCCTCGGCGTCTGAGGCGGCGGGCTGAGTGCTTGACGGGCGGTCCTCCGCCGCCTCGGTCTCCCCGGCCTTCTCCGCCCTGGTGTCATCGGCCCGGGTGTCGGTGGCTCCGGTGTCGGCGGATTCGGTTTCGGTGGTCGCGGCGGCAGCGCTGCCGGGCGTCTCGGCCTCGGCGGCTTCGCTGCCGCCCGTTTCGGTCCTGGTGGCCTCTGACTCCTTGGCATCCGAGACCGTGGCCTCGGCGGTGCCAGGGTTCGCGGTCGTGGCGGTGTTCGAGGGCGTGGCTTCGGAGACTCCGGCCTCGGCTGCGGTCCTCGTGGTGTCGGGCGTCTCCGCCTCTGCCGCGACCTTCGTGGTCTCGGACGGCTTCGTGTCCGGGGCGCCGGGTGTCCTGGCCGGGGCTTCGGCGGGCTCGGGCGTGCCCGCAGCGGACGTCGTGTCCGCGCTGGACGCCGTCGTTCCGGACGGTTCGGAGGCGGCCGCCGGTGAAGGCGAGGCACTGGACTCCACGGCGACGTGCTGGTCTGCCGCCGTGGCCGGGGGCGTCGGCTCCGTGGGCTGCGCCGGCGCGGAGGCGGGAGTGACGGTCCCCTCCTGGGAGGTAGCCGCCTTCGTGGGCGGGCTGGAGGCCGTAGGCTCGCCGGTCCGGGCAGGCGCAGCCGTCTCCGTGGTCTGAGTCGTCGGCTGCTCCGGCCGAACCGGGGCTTCCTGGGCGGGCCGCGGGGCCGCTTCGGGGCGGGCAACCGCCTCTGGAGAGGTCGCGGGCTCGGGGGACGCAAC
>NZ_JAAAHR010000363.1:0-1806 GCF_009908215.1 Nonomuraea sp. K271
CGAATGATCTGGAGCGATGCTGCTCGGATGATGAAGGTCTTGGCCCTTCGGAGCCGCCCTGCGGAGGGAGGCTTCAAACCGCCTCATGCTGCGTTGGCTGAAGACCGTCGTGGTGAGCAATGAGGAAAAAGGCGTCGGAAAGGCGTCAGGTGGGGACCGGGAAGGCGAACGCGAGTGAACCACTGAAGACGTGTCGAAAGCAGAACAGATGACATCGAAACCGGGGAGTGAATACGCCTCCGGGATAGAGCCTGGCGGGAGTCCGCTTATTGGCCAGGCGGTGTCCGGCATGGAGGTGGCGCGAGCCCGGTCTGCGGCGTCCGAGCGGAACAGGAGAAAGCACGTCCGGATACCAGCCCGTCATGGCGGGCGAGCAGGGGAGAGTCGAGCCTCGGGACATCCCGAGGACGGCGTCAGAGTACCCGTTGCCGGGCGTGCTGGCGGACTGGCCCGTAGTAGCGATGAGGGGCCTGTAATGGGGCCGGAGCGAAGGGGCCGGGTTGTTCGTGACCCGTTTGTTCGATCAACCGGAGTGTTTCCGGGAGGAGTCGCGTGAACGAGTTGAAAGCACCGGGCAAGCCGTTCGAGATTTCGAAACGGGATGTCCAGGTGGCGTGGGAGAAGGTCAAGGCGAACAAGGGCGCGGCTGGGGTGGACGGGGTGTCCATCGAGGAATTCGCGAAAGATCTGAAGGCCAACCTCTATAAGATCTGGAACCGGATGTCCTCGGGGACCTATTTCCCGCCTCCAGTCCAGGCCGTGGAAATCCCGAAGGCACATGGCGGTGGCACGAGGACCTTGGGCGTGCCGACCGTGGCCGACCGGATCGCGCAGACGGTCGTGGCCGGGGTCCTGGAGGCGAAGGTCGAACCGATCTTCCACCCGGACTCCTATGGTTATCGGCCGCGCCGCTCGGCGCTGGATGCGGTCGGGACCTGCCGGCAGCGGTGCTGGAAGTTCGACTGGGTTGTCGAGTTCGACATCCAGAAGTTCTTCGATTCCGTGCCGTGGGACCTGATCGTGAAAGCGGTCCAGGCGCACTGCGACCTGCCGTGGGTGGTGCTGTATGTGCAGCGGTGGCTTGCCGCCCCGCTGGCGCTGCTCGACGGAACCTTGCAGGATCGAGACCGCGGGACCCCGCAAGGGTCAGCGATCTCGCCCGTCCTGGCGAACCTGTTCCTGCACTATGCGTTCGACGTCTGGATGTCCCGCGAATTTCGGGGTGTCGCGTTCGAGCGCTATGCCGACGACGCCGTCGTGCACTGCTCCAGCCTGGAGCAGGCCGAACGAGTGCTCGCGGCGATCAAGGGACGGATGGCCGAGGTCGGGCTTCAGCTACACCCCGGCAAAACCCGGATTGTGTACTGCAAGGACGACCGGCGACGGGGCTCGCACGAGCACACGTCGTTCACGTTCCTGGGGTTCACGTTTCGGCCGCGTGGAGTGCGGACGAAGACCGGATTGATGCGCTGTGGCTTCAATCCGGCGATCAGCAAGGAAGCCTTGAAACAGATCAGCGCGACGGTGCGGGCCTGGCGGCTCCACCATCGCACGGGTTCCTCCGAACACGACCTCGCACGGCTGATCAACCCAGTCGTGCGAGGCTGGATGCGGTACTACGGAGCGTTCTACCGCTCCGCGCTGTATCCCCTCCTGGCCCGCATCAACGCCTACCTGATGCGGTGGTCGCGCAACAAGTACAAACGACTCCGAGGCCGCAGGAAAGCCCAAGCCCAGTGGGACACGGTCGTGAAGACGCGACCGAAGTTCTTCGCCCACTGGATCTGGGTGAACACGGTCCCGATC
>NZ_JAAAHR010000364.1:0-1770 GCF_009908215.1 Nonomuraea sp. K271
GCCCCATCCTGAAGATCGGCAACATTCTCCCGAGCGCCCCGCCCCGGCGGCTCAGCACGAGCCCCGTACGCGTGAACGCGGTTCTGACCCCCGCCTCCGCGGCCCGCTCCGCCTCGCCCTCCCACGCCGCGCACAGGCCGGCCAGGAACCCCTCGCCCCGGGCCGCGCTCTCGTCGATCACACGGTCGCCCGTGTCGCCGTAGAAGTCGACTCCCGACGCCGACAGGAGCACCCTGGGCCGCGTCTCGGCCTGGCGCAGCGCGTCGACGAGCACCCGGGTGCCCTCCACCCGGCTGGCGACCAGCTCCCGTTTGTACGCCTCGCTCCACCGCCGGTCGCCGATCGACGCCCCGGCGAGGTGCACCACGCCGTCGGCGCCCTCGAGCGCGGCCAGGTCGATCACCTGCTCGCGTGGCTGCCAGTACGCCTCACCGGCCTCGCGGGGCTCCCGGCGTACCAGCCTGACGACCTCCCGGCCCTCGGCCCGCAGCGCCTCGACCAGCGCCGAGCCGAGCAGCCCGGACGCCCCCGTCACGATGATCGCCATCATCCCAATGTACGCCGCCATCCTGCGTACGGCGTGCCACCGTTCCACCCGTGTTGCCCCACTCGGTCCGGGGCGTTCCCGGGTTCCGGTGTGCCCGCGTCGTGCGCGTACCGTGCGTCGCGGGGCTCACACGCGGACTCCGGGCGGCCCGTGGGGACCGCCCGGCGTCACGACACCCCGCGTGCTACGCGAGCCCGAGCTGGGCCTCGAAGCGGCCCTCCTCGAGACGGCGCTTGACCGTCGTCAGGAAGCGCGCCGCGTCCGCGCCGTCCACCAGCCGGTGGTCGTAGGTCAGCGCGAGGTAGACCATCGACCGCACGGAGATGGCCTCGCCCTCGGGCGTGTCGATCACGACGGGCCGCTTCACGACGGCACCGGTGCCGAGCATGCCCACCTGCGGCTGGTTGAGGATCGGGGTGTCGAACAGCGCGCCCCGGCTGCCGGTGTTGGTCAGCGTGAACGTGCCGCCCGTGATCTCGTCGGGCGTCACCTTGTTGGCGCGCGTGCGCTCGGCCAGGTCGGCCGTCTTGCGGGCGAGCCCGGCGAGGTTGAGGTCGCCGGCGTTCTTGATGACCGCCGCGATCAGGCCGCGCTCGGTGTCGACCGCGATGCCCAGGTGCTCGACGTCGAAGTAGGTGACCTCCATGGTCTCGTTGTTGATGGTCGCGTTGAGCTTCGGGTGCTGCTTGAGCGCCTCGATGGCGGCCATCTCGAAGAACGGCATGAACGACAGCTTGACGCCCTCGCGGCGGAAGAAATCGGCCTTCGCCTGTTCGCGCAGCCGCGCGATCTTCGTGACGTCGACCTCGACCACGGTGGTGAGCTGGGCCGCCGTCTGCAGCGATTCGACCAGCCGCTTGGACATCGTCTGGCGCAGGCGCGACATCTTCTCCGTGCGGCCGCGCAGCGTCGTGTCGACCTCCACCGGCTCGGGCGCCGTGGCGGCGGCCGGAGCCTGGGCCGCCGGCGCCGGAGCGGCGGCGGGCTGGGCGGCGGCGGGCGCCGGCGCGGCCTGGGCGGCCTTCTCGCGCTGCGCCTTGGCCGCTTCGAGCACGTCCTGCTTGCGGATGCGGCCGCCCACGCCGGTGCCGGTGATCGAGTCGAGGTCGACCCCGTGCTCGTTGGCGAGCTTGCGCACCAGCGGCGTCACGTAGGGGCTGTCGCCCGACGGGATCGGCGTGGGCTCGGCGGCCGGAGCCTGCTGCGCCGGCGCCTGCTGAGCG
>NZ_JAAAHR010000365.1:0-1690 GCF_009908215.1 Nonomuraea sp. K271
GGAAGGCGAACTCGGTCCCGGGCTCGCAGACCACGACCTCGCATTCGCGTGACCAGCGCAGGCCGGCCATGCGGTTGTGGCCGACGAACCGGGCCCCGGCCGCCGGGCCGGTGGCCGGGGCTATCCATGCGCAGCGCCGGCACACCGGGCTCCATTCGCCCATGCGGGTGACGTCAGCGATCAGATTCCAGACGGCGCGCGGTTCGGCGCGGATGTGGACCTGGACGCTTTCGCGGTGGGGGCGGGCCACGGCTACCACGTACTCCGGCCGGGGACGGGTTCGGCCTTCAGCGGAGGGTACATGGGAACGTTCCTTCCTGGATTGGGGCACCCCGGTGCCGGTCCCGTCAGGTGTCGAAGAGCCGGTCGATCACGTCGGCCAGCCATGTTTCGTACTGCTGCGGTGTCCAGCCGGATAGTTCGGTGAGCAGGTGGTAGACCTCGACCGAGGCGATCGCCGCCAGCCCGTCGCGTTCCTGGGTGGTCACCGTCCGGCCGGTGATGTGGGAGAGGCCCTCCCCGACGGTGATGCGCCGGCGCTCCTGGGTGACCTGCAGTTGCCGGGCCAGGTCCGCGTCGGAGGCCGCTGCCTCGCGTAGCGCGAGATACACCCCTGTGGTGCGCTGATGGATGATGGTGATCAGCCGGGTGGCGGCCGCGATGCGCTCGGGCCGTGTCCCGGACGGGAGCGTGGCGAATTCGGGCCGTTGGTTGAGCGGCACGGGCTCGTCGTCGCCGACCACGGCGACGTCGATCGCCGCCATGAGCAGTTCGGTTTTGGAGTGAAAGGTGGCATACACCGTTTCCACCGACACCTCCGCCGCGCGGGCGACCTCGCGCATCCCGGTGCCTGCCCAGCCGCGTTCGGCGAACAGTCGGGTGGCGGCGGCGAGCACCGCCGCCCGTGTTTCCGCGGCCTGCTGCTTGCGTCGTGGTGACCGGTAGGCACGTCGTGCCCGTGGCGGCTGCTCCGTCGTCATACCCGATCCCCGGCATGCTTGGTCGCGGTCTGCGGCTGCCAGCGGGCGGCGGCCCGGCGCCGGTAGGTCCGGGCGAAGCCGCGCAGCAGGATGAACCGGGGCAGCGGCGGGACTTGATGCACCACGAGTTGGTAGCCGTCGGGGTCGATGCCGTCCAGCAGCCAGTGCCCCTCCATGCCGAGCCGGGCCAGCGACTTCGGCTTGATGTTGTAGGTCCGGTCCCATGCGCGCCACTCGGCGTCGGTGATGCTGGCCGACACGACCGGCATGGCTTCTGCGACCTCGCGTTCGAGGTGCGGCACGAGCACGTCCGTCAGCGCCTCGAGCTGGGCGACGAGGTCGACTCGTGCCTGGCTGGTGGTCGTGGCCGCGTAGTGCTGGGCGGCGGCCGTCAGGGTCTCGATCGCCGGGGCGATCCGACGGTGGTCGGCATCCAGCGAGTCGAGCAGCGGCCCGGCGGCCGGGTTGCGTGCGCGCACCAGCGGCCACAGGCCCTCATCCTCACCAGTGTGGTGGGCGTGCAGGAGCTCCATCATCCACACCACGTGCCCGCCCAGCGCGCGCCGCTGCCGGCCCTGCGGATACGGCGTCGCGGTCAGCACCGCACGGGTGCGGTCCAGATCCCGGCGCAGCGCCCCGTGCACGATGCCCATCATCCGCGTGTCCGCCTGCGCCGCAGTGGATCCCATCTCGTCCTCCCGTCGACGGCC
>NZ_JAAAHR010000366.1:0-1614 GCF_009908215.1 Nonomuraea sp. K271
CCCTCACACCGGGGTTGCCCGGCAGGCGGCGAGCACCGGGACCTAGGACCACCCGGATCGAGCTGATACCGCCCCCCGCGTACCTCACCACCGCTACCGAAGGAGATCATCATGGGTCGTCTCGAAGACCTCGCTGTCCAGTACGCCAATGCGGCCCGCTGGGACCTCAGGCAGGCCCTGACCCGCATCGTGCGTCTCGATGAGGAGGGCACGCTGCATGACAAGGATCTGGGCCGGATCGCTTATGCCTACCAGCGGTTGTCGTGGTGGCAGCAGGTCACCGACCTCACCCACGGCCGCGAGGACACCGTCGACGGCGCGAGCGCGCTGCTGACCGTACGGCAACACGCCCAGAGGCTGTTGCTCCACGCCCGCCCGGTGACCAACGGCGGCCTGTTCGCCCAAGCGATGGAGGAGTCCCGCCGGGGCGGCGCACGGGCCTTCCTGGACGCGACCGACAAACTCGCCCAAGCGCTGGCGCTGCCCTCCGATCTCGATGCTCCTTCCGCCGACCACGGCACCCCGGCCATCACGACTGAGCAGGGCTGGGATCAGGGCAACCGCCGGTGAGGGCGTGCGCGAGCACACATGCCTTATCCGGAGACGGCGATCACCCGTCTCCCTGCCTGCCTCGCCCGCCCATCCCCCGATCGGCGCGGGGCCGGTATCGAGCCGCCAGCCGGGCGGCCATCCCGTGCCCCTCACCCCTCACTAGCTCCTGCCATCCAGAGAAAGGGAAGACCCACGATGAACGACCCCTGTCAGCCCGGCCCGCTACCCCCGCCCGGCGGGCTGCACGAGATAACGCGGGCCTCGTGCGATCAGTTGACCGCCGAGAAGATGACCACCGTCCGCCACGCCTTCTACACGGCAGCGGCGAAGGCGATCTTCGCCTTGCAGAACGGGCAACGGCTCACCGGCGAGCAACTGTTCGTCACCGCCCACGCTCAGGCGTCCCGCGCCTGGTGGGACCGGGTGGCCGAGGAGATCACCGGCAAGAGGCTGAGCTCCGATCACGCACTACGGCGGGTGCGCTCGTGGGCCCGCCACTACCTCACCGGGGAACCCCCACTCACCCGGCCGGGAACGCTGTTCGACCACGCCCTCGCGCACGCCGCACGGATGGCCGCCCGTGACTTCCTGCACGACAGCGGCCACCTGCTCACCCAGCACCTCATCGACCAGACAGCCCACCCGCTCGCGGCCACACCCCCCGACCACGACCACCACCGGCCAGACAGCCTCATCCCGCCTGCCTCGACCGTGGCTGGGCCATGACCAGCCAGCCGATCACGCCAGCGCATCCCGGCACTGGCGACACCCCCGAACGAAGGGACACCCCCATCATGAACAACCCCCAGCAGCACCCCCACACCGGCGCCACGCCGGAGAAGAATATGGCTTGCCTGGAGGCGATCATCCGGCAGGCCGAACACGACCGCCAGGAGCACGTCGATGACCTGTTCCGGCGGCTGGGCCGGGGCGAGCGGCTGGCCGCCGTACAGGTCTACGACACCCTGCGCGCGCAGACCCTGTGCACGTGGTGGATGCTGGTGGCCCGGCACCTCGAGCACGCCGACGGCGGCACCCTGCGCCCGGCGCAGGCCGTGGCCC
>NZ_JAAAHR010000367.1:0-1611 GCF_009908215.1 Nonomuraea sp. K271
GGGATCATCGCCGTGGCCACCGACACCATCTGGCGCGGCGACACGTCGATGTAGTCGACTTCCTCGGCACGGGCCAGCTCGGTCTCGCCGCCCTTGGTGCGGACGAGGACCCGGGACTCGGCGAACGTGCCGTCGGGGTTGAGCACGGTGTTGGCCTGCGCCTTGACGAATCGGTCTTCCTCGTCGGCGGTCAGGTAGTCGATCTGGTCGGTGACCTTGCCGTCGACGACCTTGCGGTAGGGCGTCTCCACGAAGCCGAAGGCGTTGATGCGACCGTAGGAGGCCAGCGACCCGATCAGGCCGATGTTGGGACCTTCAGGGGTCTCGATCGGGCACATCCGGCCGTAGTGGGACGGGTGCACGTCACGGACCTCGAAGCCGGCCCGCTCACGCGACAGACCACCGGGGCCCAGCGCGGACAGACGCCGCTTGTGCGTCAGCCCGGCCAGCGGGTTGGTCTGGTCCATGAACTGCGACAGCTGGGAGGTGCCGAAGAACTCCTTGATGGACGCGACGACCGGGCGGATGTTGATCAGGGTCTGCGGCGTGATCGCCTCGACGTCCTGAGTCGTCATCCGCTCGCGCACGACGCGCTCCATGCGGGCCAGGCCCAGGCGCACCTGGTTCTGGATGAGCTCGCCGACGCTGCGCAGTCGGCGGTTGCCGAAGTGGTCGATGTCGTCGACCTCGACGACGGTCTCCCCCATCGTGTCCTCGCCGGCGTGCAACCTGACCAGATAGTCGACCGTGGCGACGATGTCGTCCTCGGTCAGCGTGTTCCGGGTGATCTCGGCGTCGACCCCGAGCTTCTTGTTGATCTTGTAGCGGCCCACCTTGGCCAGGTCGTACCGCTTGGGGTTGAAGTAGAGGTTCTCCAGCAGGGTCTGCGCCGACTCCTTGGTCGGCGGCTCACCCGGCCGCAGCTTGCGGTAGATGTCGAGCAGGGCGTCATCCTGGCCGGCCGTGTGGTCCTTCTCCAGGGTGGCCCGCATCGACTCGTACCGGCCGAAACGCTCGAGGATCTTCTCGCTGGTCCACCCCAGTGCCTTGAGAAGCACGGTGACGGCCTGCTTGCGCTTGCGGTCGATGCGCACACCGACGCTGTCGCGCTTGTCGATCTCGAACTCCAGCCAGGCACCCCGGGACGGGATGACCTTGCAGCCGTAGAGATCCTTGTCCGACGTCTTGTCGACGTTGCGTTCGAAATAGACGCCGGGCGAACGGACAAGCTGGGAGACCACGACACGCTCGGTGCCGTTGATGATGAAGGTGCCCTTCGGCGTCATGAGCGGGAAGTCGCCCATGAACACCGTCTGGCTCTTGATCTCACCGGTGGTGTTATTGATGAACTCCGCCGTCACGAACATCGGGGCGGAGAAGGTCATGTCCTTGTCTTTGCACTCGTCTACGGAGTACTTCGGCGGCTCGAACCGGTGGTCGCGGAACGACAAGGACATGGTCCCCGAGAAGTCCTCGATCGGACTGATCTCTTCGAAGATCTCTTCGAGACCCGACTGGGTCGGGACGTCCCTGCGCCCGGCCTGGCGAGCCGCCTCTACCCGGGCCTTCCACTTCTCGTTGCCGAGCAGCCAATCGAACGACTCGGTCTGC
>NZ_JAAAHR010000368.1:0-1529 GCF_009908215.1 Nonomuraea sp. K271
GTTGTCGGGGCGGCTGGACGGCGGGCACGCAGACGCGGTCACGGCCCAGTTCCTTGGCTCGGTAGAGGGCAAGGTCGGCGGCGGCCAGCAACTCGATCAGGTCGTCGCCGTGCACGCCGATCAACGCTACGCCGACCGAGATCGTGATCCTGATGAGCGCGTCGTCGGCGGGGATGGCCATGTGGCCGATGCGGGTGCGCAGGCGTTCGGCGACCCGGCGTGCCTCGTGACTGTCGGCCCCGGGCAGGAGCACGACGAACTCCTCACCGCCGAACCTGCCCACCACATCGTAGTCGCGGAGCTGGTTGCGGAGCGTGGCCGCCACCCCCACCAGCACCTGATCGCCCACCAGGTGCCCGTGGGCGTCGTTGACGCGTTTGAAGTGGTCGATGTCGATGATCAGCAACGCCAGGGTGTCGCCGGTGCGGCGGGAACGGACGATCTCCGTGTCGGCCTCGCGCTGCCAGGCGGCCGCGTTGAGCAGACCGGTCTTGGCGTCGGTGCGGGCGGCGGCCTGGAGCTGGGCGTGCAGGAGGCTGCGCTGCAGCAGCACCACCGGCGGTAGCGCGAGGAGCAGCAGCACGAGGTTGACGCCGCAGCCGATCGACACCGTGACGCCCAGGCAGAGCTCGACGATGTCGAGCAGCAGGCTCTCCTTGTTCCACAACACCTCGCGCCAGGGCGTCTCGGGGTCGGCGGTGTGCGCGGCGATCGCGATCAGGAAGATGTTGAGCAGCGCGAAGAGGGCGGCCGCTCCCACCGCGTAGAAGATCGGCCCGCCGCCGCCCTGCGACAGCGCCCACGGGTCGTCGACGACATGGTGGAACGCAAGGGAGGCGGTGCACCCCGCCAGACCGATCGCGGCCGAGCTGAACACCCGCCGATAGAGCACCGTCGCTTTCACGCGCACCTGCAGCAGGATCTGCAGCACGATCGGCGAGAAGAGCGCATAGACGGGAGGCAGCAGCAGCGCCACGGGCAGCCACCAGGCCGACAACAGGTCGCGGGCGACACCGGAAGGCATGCCGAGGCGTCTGGTCGCCTCGATGCAGACCGCGCCGCAACCCATGAGGGCGCAGAACATCAGCAGGTCGCGCCACCGCAACGAGGTGGACGCCCCGAGCCCCACCATCGCGATGAGGTCGAGACCGACGATCGCGCACAGATAGACCACGAGCGGGCGGCGTTGCCCGAGCAACGGCCAGCGACCAGCCAGTTTTGACACACCGTCACGAGAATTGATCGAGGCGTGACCAGTTGCCGCCATCGCATCTCCTCCCTAACTAACGATGTGTAACACAATAATTGCGGAGTGTGCTTTGTGCGATGGGAACCCGATACGTTGATACGGACCACTCCCTCTCAGCCCATGAGCGGGCAGTGTTGTAGAGCAGTGCTGGAAAGGAGCAGCCATGGTGCGGGGCGTGACCTGGACCTGTCAGGTGCTCTAGTCACCTGATCAGAGCTACACTCCATCGGCCGCCCTCGGGGTGCCATTTCGGGCCATGCCGGTGCCCCCTCCCACTCCG
>NZ_JAAAHR010000369.1:0-1492 GCF_009908215.1 Nonomuraea sp. K271
CCCAGGCGCTCGGCCAGCAGCGCCGTGGCCGCCTCCCTGCCGAGACCCATGAGCGGAACCCTGCGCAGGTGGGGCAGATCGGTGCCGTGGCCCTCGTCGGCCCGCGCCGCCAGCATCAGCGCGACCGGTTCGTTGTCGAGCCGGCGGGCGACGAACGCGAGCGTCATCAACGTCGGCTGGTCCGCCCAGTGCGCGTCGTCGACGACGCACAACACCGGCCGCTCACCGGCCAGCAGCGACAGCAGCGACAGGCTCGCCAGGCCCACCAGGAACGGATCGGGCGCGCCGCCGTGCGCCCGCCCGAACAGGATGTTCAGTGCCTGCGCCTGCGGCCCGGGCAACTCGCCGACCGAACCGAGCGCGGGCATGAGCAGTTGGTGCAGGCTCGCGTACGCGAGGTCCGCCTCGGGCTCGACGCCGACCGCGCGGAGCACCTGGAAACCGGATGCCCGCTCCTCCGCGTACGACAGCAGCGCCGTCTTGCCGATGCCCGGTTCGCCGTGCAGCACCACCCCGCCGCCGCGTCCCTCCGCGGCGCGGCGCAGCAACGAGTCCAGCAGTTCGGTCTCGTCGGCTCGCCCCAGCACACGCCGAGCATAGAAAGCACCGGCATCCCTGACAATCTCCCCGACCCCGCCCTCGTCGTTCGGCCTGTGGTGGCCGGCCTGCAGATGAGACCGGCGACTTCGCCGATGCGGGGCGGGGCGGCGCCCGCCTAGCGTCGGTCGCGTACCGGAAACCCGCGAGACGAACCGGGGGCGAGGCCACCATGACGTGCGGAGCTCTGAGGGGCCGTACCGCCATCGTCGCCAGCGCCGGGCGCGGCATCGGCCACGGCGCCGCCGCGACGTCGTGCGCGCTCAGCAGGGCGGGCGCCAGCGTGGTGCTCGCCGCCCGCGACGGCCGGGCCCTGGCGGCGCTGGCCGCCCACCTGGGCGCGGCGGGTGGCCAGGCGGTCGCCGTCCCCACGGACCTGGCCAGTCCGGTGTCGGTGCGGCGGCTGGTCGAGCAGACCCTCGGCGCGTTCGGCCGCCTCGACGCCGCCTGCAACGACATCGCCTGCGCCGGGTGTTGCGCCGCCGGAGCCGATGCGGGTCCGTGCGCCGCCGACTGCGCCGCTTGGGCCGCCGACTGCGCCGCTTGGGCCGCCGACTGCGCGGCCGACTGCGCGGACGCCGGATGTGACGGCGCCGCTCAGGTGCGGGCCATGTCGCCGGCGTTGAGGTACGAGGCGGAGGCGATGCGCCGGAGCGGCGGCGGCCACGTCGTCAACCTGACGTCCTGCCGTGGTTCGCGGGCCGCCGTGATCGAGCTCACCCGCAAGGCGGCGCTTGACCTGGCAGGCTCCGGCGTCCGCGCCAACGCCGTGGTCGCCGGCCCGGTCGGTGGCGTGGTCGGTGGCGTGGTCGGTGGTGTGGTCGACGGTGTGGTCGACGGTGCGGTCGACGGTGCGGAGGGCCGAAGGGGCGGCGGGGCCGGAGACGGTCCGGAC